>CAININ010000279.1 GCA_903849265.1 uncultured Acidimicrobiaceae bacterium | reverse complement strand
CTCCGCAAGCCTTGTGTCCCAGACATCGAGTGTGTTGGCTGTCTCGGGGTCGAGCTTGCGCCCAACGTTCCGCAAGAGCGCTGCTCGCTGACGGAGGACCTTCTCGACCTCCTCAGACGATCGGGCCGCCTTGGGGTCGACCACCGCCAGCGCTTCGTCGAGAAAGTGCCTCCTGTCGGCCGGCCCCGCCCGGACCACACCGATGTCCTCTGGGGAGAACACCGTGACGCGCAGGGCCTCATGGAGGTCAACCCTTCGGCGTACCACTTGTCGATTCACCTGGGTTCGTGCACGCCCCGTGGCCAGGACCTCGGCTTCGATCGTGAGCACTCTGTCACCCACCCGAGTTTCAGCTCGGAGGATGGCCGCTGGCGCGCCACGACGTACGAGTGCCTCTTTCGGCGAGCCCCGGAACGACTGGAGTGTGGCCAAATAGGCCGTCGCCTCGAGCAGGCTGGTCTTGCCTGCTCCGTTCAGACCGGTGATGACGGTGGTTCCCTCCGGGTCGAGCTCGATGACGGTGCTCTCGAGATTCCGAAAGTCGGTGACAGCCAGTGAGACGAGGTGCACGGGGCGACCGGATGCTCGGCAGTCGGATCAGGAAACCCGCACGGGCATCAGCAGGTAACGGAAGTCCGTCTCCTCCGCTGCCCGCACGGTGGCCGGCTTCGTCGCATCCACTGTCTCGAGGAGCACTTCGTCTCCGGAAACAGCTTCAACTCCATCGATCAAGTAGGTCGGATTGAAGGCGATGGTCAGGTCCTCGCCCTCAAAGTCTGCATCCACCGTCTCACTCGCGTCGCCGACCTCCTGGGAGACGACCGTGAGATCGACCCCACCGTGACGCATCGAGAGCCGGACCGGGGTGGTGTTGTCCTTTACCAGGAGACGAACACGGCGCAACGCGTCGAGCAGGGAGTCCTTACCGACATGGAGTCGGTTGGGGTACTCGGCCGGGATGAGCTGACGGTAGTCCGGGTAGGTGCCGTCGAGCAGCCTCGTGCTCACTTTGACATCTCCTGCGGTGAAGGTCACATCGTGGTCTCCGATGGAGAGCCCCACCATGGGACCTGCACTCTGTTCGCCGTCGGCCGTCTTCCCTCCTTCGGATCCCTTCGCGCTGGACCCCAAGGCCGAGAGCCTCTGCAGTTCCGCGAGGGCACGGGCTGGGACAAGGATCTGAGACGTATCAGAGAACGCGTCGCTCCCTTCGATATCGCGCAGTGCAAGCCGGTAGGAGTCGGTGGCTACAAGTCGGACACCGGTTCCCTCAGGGGCGATGAGCACACCGGTCAGCAGAGGACGGGCGTCGTCACCAGAAGCCGCTCGGACGACCTGGCGAAGGGCACTGGCAAGGCCTGCGGCCGGGAGGAACGTTGCTGGTTCAGGGGGCTCGGGAAGCGTAGGGAAATCAGCGACTGGGAACGTTCGGAGGCTGAACCTCGAGCGAGCCGCGCCGATCTCCACCTTCTCGCCCTCGGCCTCGATGGTCACTGCACCAGGCTCGAGCGACCGCACGATGTCGACAAGGAGCTTGGCCGGGGCTACACACACACCGTCAGTGATCCCAATCGCTTCGGTCGACACGTGGACGGTCAGATCGAGGTCCGTGCCGATCACGGACAGGTGGTTGCCCACCGACTCGATCCGCACGCCACTGAGAACCATTTGTGCTGAAGATCGCGTGCCTACCGCTCGACCGGCTGTCGCCAGTACTTCGACCAACGAGTCACGCTCACATCGAAACTTCACGAAGAAGTCCTTTCTCGCTTTGCTTCTTAGTTAGTTAATTATAAATTTGTAGTGATGGTAATAAGCCCTGTGGATTGTGGATAGACCACTCTTCTCCCAGGCCAGAGGGTGTGAGGATATCCACGCGCCGTCCCCTGAATGTGTGGATGGCGCCGTCCGGAGTGTCCGAAGGGTGACGGGTTATGGACAAGTTCACATGAGTTCACAGTAAAACCCCAGGCAGAACGGTGGATATCCACAGGATGCGCACAGTCTCTGGATACCGGGGAGTCACTACGAGCCACTCTTGATCCGGACGATCAAGTCGGTGACCTGGTTGTAGATCTGATGGCGTTCCTTCATGAGACCGCCGATCTTCTCTACGGCATGCATGACCGTGGAGTGGTCCCGACCTCCGAACTCCCGACCGATGGCCGGATAACTGAAGTCCGTGAGTTCACGGAACACATACATACTGACCTGTCGGGCGGTCACGAGGGGGCGCCGGCGGTTGGGACCGCACAGCTCCTCTACGGAGAACCCGAAGGTCTCCGAGGTGGCGTCCAGGATCACCTGGGGGGTGATCCTGCGGGGCTGGCCAGCGGACACGATGTCAGAGAGCACCTCTTCGGCCAGGATCAGGCTCATCGGTTGATGGTTGAGACTGGCGAATGCCGTCACCCTGATCAGCGCGCCTTCGAGTTCGCGGATGTTCTCCTTGACGTGTGTGGCGATGAATTCGAGCACGTCGTCGGGAACAGCGACCTGTTCGTGTTCGGCCTTGGTCCTGAGGATGGCGAGGCGGGTCTCGAGTTCGGGAGGCTGGACTTCTGTGATCAGTCCAGAGAGGAACCGGCTGCGGAGGCGGTCCTCGAGGGTGGCGATGGACTTCGGCGGCCGGTCCGAAGTGAGGACGATCTGTTTCGAGGCGCCGTAGAGCGAGTTGAAGGTGTGGAAGAACTCCTCTTGGAGCGACTCTTTGCGCTCCATGAACTGGACATCATCGATGAGAAGGACGTCGCACTCTCGGTACCGGCGTTTGAACGCCGTCGTGGAGCTGTGGCGGATGGCGTCGACGAACTCGTTCATGTACGTCTCGGTCGTGACGTAGCGGACGTTGCGGCCGGTGAAGTTCTCGAGGACGTAGTTGCCGATTGCGTGCAGGAGATGGGTCTTGCCCAGACCCGCATCGCCATAGATGAACAGCGGATTGTAGGAACGAGCCGGAGACTCGGCGACCGACTGAGCTGCAGCGTGGGCGAAACGGTTGGATGAGGCGATCACGAAGGTCTCGAAGGTGTAGCGAGGGTCTAGCGCAAGGGAGGTGCCGGCATCGCTTCTCACCGTGGCGGCTGGACGGGACGGCGCCGGCGCATCATCCGTTGGGACGGGACCCACCCCAACTGCCGCACCGACGATCGGCTGGTCATCGAGCGGAGCCATCACCTCGAGGCGCACGGACAACTCTCTGCCGAGAGTCCCGGTGACGGTGTCTTGGATGAGACCGAGGAACCGAGCTTCAACCCTGTCGCGGATCAGTTTGTTCGGCACACCGAGCACGATCTCGTGCTCCTTGATTGACAACGGCGTTATCCCGGAGAGATAGGCCTGCCAACTGGCGTCCGACACCTGCTCACGAAGAGCATCGGCGCACGATATCCACAAGTCTTCGGTGT
>CAININ010000278.1 GCA_903849265.1 uncultured Acidimicrobiaceae bacterium | reverse complement strand
GTTCACCTCCACCGGGACCCCGGGCCTGCGGTACTGCGGTGTTCATCTGAATGGTCGGCGAATCGCCTCTGGGCCCGGCGAATTCAGTGCCCGACCAGATCCCTGAAGGCTGGCGAGGGCGTCGTCATTTCGTCGGCGTGACCGCCGGGATTCGGCTGCAGCGGCTCGGACCCACATTGCCGTCCCCTCGATCTGCCCCGGTGCTCAGCTGAACTCGACCCGTCCGCCACCGGTTTCCGGGACCACGTCATCGAAGAGATTGACGTGCCATGTGGGGTTATCACGTTGGGTGGCGATACCGCGAGTTCTCGTGACGCCTGGCCAGGGATATGCCAAGATCACCCATGGAGACGGCGGGGATGCCGTAGTCAAGCCACGCGACGCGTGGCCCACAGAGGGGGGCAGCATGCACCAGCACAGTCGCCGTACGTCCATCCGTCGGGTAGTGGCTGCAGCCATCGCCTGCGTCGGGCTCGCACCCCTTCTGGTGAGTGCCGCCCCGCCAGCGGGGGCCGTCGCACCGGCCCTGCAGGCCAACGGTTCGATCGACGAAGCGTGGCTGACCGGTGCCGCACCAGGGGACTCCGTCACCCTTCTCCAGAACGGCACCCCGGTCTCCATGACCGCCAACCCCGGCACCGCAGACTCTCTGGGCTCGCTGATCCTTCGCGGCCTGACGCCCGGGGCTGGGTACGCGTGGGATGACACCACGACAGGCACGACGACGCCGACCTTTGCCGTGCTGGCCCCCGACGCCAACCCGGCGACGAACTCGACGCTCTACACGGGCCAGGCGATGCACCAGGGCATCAACTACATCACCATGCGTGACGGAGTGCAGTTGGCGGCAACGGTCCGGTACCCGTACAACACCACCTGCAGCACGGTGACTCTGTGCCCCACGGTGGTCGAGTACTCGGGCTACGGGACGGCCGGTCCGTCGGACCCGCTCGCCAGTCTCCTGGGCCAGACCGTCGACACTCACCTGCTTCCGGATGGATCGACCCAGATCGGCAGCCTGGTCGCCAGAGTGGCCGGCTTCGCCACCGTCAGCCTGCAGATGCGGGGGAGCGGATGCTCGGGCGGGGCCTATGACCTCTTCGGCTACCCGTCCGACTATGACGCCTACGACGCGATCGAGATCGTTGCTCACCAGAACTGGGTGTCCAACCACAAGGTCGGCATGGTCGGGATCAGCTATTCGGGGCTGTCCGAGTTCCCCTCGGCCGGAACGAACCCGCCTGACCTGGCGGCTATCGCCCCGATGAGTCCGACCGACGACCTCTTCTCCACCGGGTACCCCGGCGGCATCTACAACAGCGGGTTCGCTGCAGGTTGGATCGGATCCCGGATCACTGATGCCAAGGCGGCCGCCACCTGGACCGCCGGGGCGCTGGCGCCACTGGCGTCGACCCCCGTATCGGGCGTCGGACAGTCGTGGGTCTACTACGAGATCGATGCTGAGCTGGCCGCATCCTTGGGTACCTCCTCGGCCTGTCTGGCGAACCAGGCCCTCCACGGACAGTCGGAGAGCCTCTCGTCGCTGGTAGGACCGGCGATGGTGGCCCCGGGGACCGGCTCGGGCAGGGACCCGTCCCTGTTCGACCG
>CAININ010000277.1 GCA_903849265.1 uncultured Acidimicrobiaceae bacterium | reverse complement strand
CGACGCCGACCGCACGAACGCGCTCGACTCGGGCCACCGGGCCTGTCAGGGATGCGGCGAGGCGCTCGGCGCCCGCTACGTGCTCGACGCGGCCATGCGCTCGTGCCGAGGGAGGCTGTCGGTAGTCAACGCCACGGGCTGCCTCGAAGTCTTCTCCACTCCCTACCCCGAGACGGCATGGCGGATCCCGTGGCTCCACTCGCTGTTCGCCAACGCCCCGGCCGTGGCCACGGGGGTGAGCGCTGCACTGCGGGTGCAAGGGCGGACCGACGAACGGGTGGTGGCTCAGGCGGGCGACGGGGGAACGGTGGACATCGGTCTGGCCTGCCTGTCGGGGATGTTCGAGCGCAACGATGACGTCCTCTTCGTCTGTTACGACAACGAGGGCTACATGAACACCGGGGTGCAGCGATCCGGGGCCACGCCGCCTGGTGCGCGCACTGCGACGACCGAGGCGGTCGGCCCCGAGCCGGGCAACGCGTTCGGCCAGGGCAAGGACCTCCCTCGCATCGCCATGGCCCACGACCTCCCCTATGTGGCGACGGCGACGGTTGCCGACCTGCACGACCTCGAGGCGAAGGTAGAGCGGGCCATGGAGCTGCGCGGCGCCCGCTATCTCCACGTGCTGGTCCCGTGCCCGCTCGGGTGGGGCTCGGCTCCGTCGGACACCGTGCGGCTGGCCCGACTGGCCAAAGAGACCGGCATCTTCCCGGTCTTCGAGGCCCGTAACGGCGAGATCACCCAGGTGGCGCCCATCCGGCACCAGATGCCCGTCGAGGAGTATCTGTCGCTGCAGGGCCGCTACGCCCACCTGTTCACCGACCCGCGCCGCGACGATGTCATCGCCCGCATCCAGGACGGAGCCGATCGGAACATCGCCCGCTATGGGCTGCTCGAGCCGGGTGGCGGTGTGGGCACAGACAGCGCAGTCGATGATGCAGTGGACGAAGCGACGGCTACTGGCGTCGGGGACGGCAGCTGATCGTGGAGTCCCCGTTCGCCATCACCCTCGGCGTCGGGTCGAGCCACGCCAACCGCACCGGATCTTGGCGTGTGGAGCGCCCGATCTACGTGCACCGTCGGGCACCGTGCAGCGCAGCCTGCCCGGCCGGTGAGGACATTCAAGGCTGGCTCTACCACGCCGAGTCCGGCGACTACCGCTCGGCCTGGAACATGCTGGTGGAGGCCAACCCGCTCCCGGCGGTGATGGGTCGGATCTGCTTTCATCCGTGCGAAACCGAGTGCAACCGGGGCCAACTCGATGAAGCAGTCGGGATAAACGCGGTGGAGCGGTTCCTGGGCGACATGGCGTTGGAGGAGTCCTGGCCGCTGCCGAGTCCGGGGCCGTCGAGCGGGCACCGGGTCCTCGTGGTCGGATCTGGACCGGCCGGTCTGAGCGCCGCCTACCACTTGCGGCGTCTGGGTCACGAGGTGCGACTGGTCGACGGCGCACCCAAGTCGGGGGGCATGCTCCGGTATGGAATCCCCACCTACCGGCTCCCTCGCCACGTGCTGGACGGAGAGATCGAACGGATCCTCGACATGGGGGTCGAACTTGAGCTTGGCCACCAGGTGACCGATGTCCGGCTCGAGCAGGCAGCCGGAGGGTTCGATGCCGTCTTCCTAGCTGTCGGGGCACAGCTGGCCCGGCGCATCGAGATCCCGGCCGGCGACTCATCGCGGGTGCTCGACGCCGTGACCTTTCTGCACCGGGTGGCCGAAGATGACCCGCCACAGCTCGGCCGCCGCGTCGTGGTCGTCGGCGGTGGCGACACCGCGGTCGACACCGCCCGTACCGCGGTCCGACTCGGGGCGACCGATGCCGTCATCGTCTATCGGCGCACACGTGCCCGTATGCCCGCCCACGACGAGGAATTGGAGGCGGCGATGGCCGAAGGGGTGACGGTCCGGTGGATGACCACGGTGGACCATCTCGACGGCACGCGGCTGACCGTGGAGCGGATGGCGTTCGACGCCGAAGGGTCGCCCCAACCGACCGGTGAGTTCGAAGAGCTCGACGCCGACTCGCTGGTACTCGCCATCGGCCAGGATGCTGATCTGTCACTGATCGAGGGAACGGCTGCCGGACTCGACCGGCACGGGGTGCTCGAGGTGACGAAGGACATGGGGACCGATGAGCCGGCCGTCTTCGCTGGGGGCGATGCCACACCCTCGGCCCGTTCGGCGACGGTGGCCATCGGGCACGGTGCCCGAGGGGCACGGGGCATCGACATCTTCTTGGCGGGAGGCTCCATCGTGGAGCCGGACGACCCAGAGCCGGCCACGTTCGATCGGCTGAACACCTGGTACTTCGCCGATGCGCCCCGGACCCAGTGTCCCGAGCTCGAACGGGCTCGGCGCCAGAGCACCTTCGACGAGGTGGTGGTGGGACTGACCCAGGAGAATGCCCTGTTCGAGGCGCGCCGATGCCTGTCGTGCGGAAGCTGCTTCGGGTGTGACAACTGCTTCGGTGTCTGCCCCGACAACGCCGTGCACAAACTGACGGAGCCCGGGAAGTACGCCTTCGACTACGACTTCTGCAAGGGCTGCGGCATCTGTGCCCAAGAGTGCCCGTGCGGGGCGATCGACATGGTGGCCGAACGGATCTGAACCCCGGGCACCGGCTGCGCCACGGTGCGGTCTGCCGTGATCGTCACTTCGCGATGCGGCCGTCCTCGATGTGGACCGTGCGATCGGCGTAGTGGGTGATGCGGTCGTCATGGGTGACGATGATGGCCGCGGTGCCACGGGCCTTCATCTCATTCCTGATCAGGTGGACCACCTGGTCACCGAGATTGCTGTCGAGGGCGGAGGTCGGCTCGTCGAAGAGGACCAGACTCGGATCGTTCATCAGCGCTCGGCCGATGGCGACGCGTTGCTTCTGCCCTCCGGAAAGCTGTGCCGGCAGATTGGCGGCACGATCGGCCAGGCCGAGCTCTTCCAACAGCTGGTCGGCCCGGTCGCGGGCAACTCGACCGAGCCGACGGCCGATCTCGTCGACGACGAGCAGATTCTCGCGGGCGGTCAGGAACGGGATCAGATTGACGGTCTGGAACACGAAGCCCACCGAATCCCTGCGGAACTCGGTGAGCTGGCGTCCCGAGTAGTCCGAGATCTCCTTGCCGGCCACCACCACCGAGCCGTCCGTCGGCGACAGCAGCCCGCCGGCGATCGAGCACAGGGTGGTCTTGCCGGATCCCGAGGGGCCCACGAGCGCCACGATCTCGTCGCTGGCGACGGTGAGGTCAACGTGGTCGAGGGCCACGACGACGTCGTCTGCGACCGTGTAGATCTTGGTGATACCCCGCATCTCAAGGGCGTTTCGGGCCGTGTCGATCGATTCGACGAGCGTCATGAGGGACTCCAGAACGGGTGAAGGGATGTGGGACCGGCGACCTTCGTCACGGCGTCCCGCCGATGGCCGCGGCAGGATCGATACGGAGGACGCGCCGGAGCGAAAAGGCGCAGCCCACCACGGCGGCCACCACAAGGACGACGGCACTGCTCGCTAGGCGCGCCGGGGTGGCGACAAAGGGGATGGTGCCCGCCGGGATCACGGCGTCGAGGACGAGCGCTGCCGCGATTCCGATTAGCGAGGCGATCAGGGCAACCACCACTGCCTGGAGCACGACGCCGACGAACAGGGTGCGCGAGCTGGCACCGATGGCCTTGAGGACGCCGTAGAGGGCGGTGCGTTCGACGGTGAGCAGAGCGAAGAACAGGGCGACGACCACGATGGCGATGACGACGGTCACCCCGATGATCTGGTTGAAGACCGTGCGCTGTTGGGAGACCCCGGGAAGTGCGTCGATGGCCTGGGTGATCGTCAGGGACGCGGTGGCTCCACCGGTGGATCGGTCGATCCGTTCGGCCAGTCCGGCACTTGTACGACTATCACCTTGGACGACGAGCGCCTGAACAACCCCGGGGCCGACCCGGGCATCGGGTCGGTTGGCGTTGAGCACCTGGCGCCAGGTGTCGAGCGAACCCCACACCGTGCCCTGTCCGGAATAGCGGCTGTCGGAGACGAAGCCCAAAATGGTGACCGGCGATCGTGCAGGTCCGAGCTGCATGGTGGTGCCGACCTTCACGTTCTTTGCCCGAAGTGAGTCGTCGGCGTACACCGTGCCTGCTGGCGGCGGGGTCGCCGGCAGTCCTCGCGGTGCGAGGTCGTACCCGAAAAGCACGATGGGCACGAGGTCGCGCGGCCCCCTGCCGGGCACCCGCCCGCCGAGCTGGGCGGTCCCCAGCCCTCCGACACGTGCGACTCCTGGCACCGACTCCACCTGCTGGCGCACCGCCGGCTCGATGCGGCTCCGCACCAGCGCATCTCGGGAGTTGCCGGAGTACACCAGCAAGTCCCCATTCTGGATTCGGTACGCTCCCGTGCTGCTCGCCACCAGGCCGTCGAGCAGGCCCCCCAAGAACATCAACAAGATGGCGATCAGCGTCAAGATGACCGTGGCAATCGCGAAGCGGCCCGGCCGACGCCGCATCTCGCGGAGGGCGAGCGTCACAGGCCACCGCCTCCAGTGGTGGCTTCCAGCGGATCGATAGCCAGCACTCTTCGGGCCGCCACCAGCGCGCTGGCCACTCCGAGCACCAGGAGGCCGACGGACCAGAAGAGCACCGCGCCGGGGTCGAACCGGATGGTGATGGCCCCGAGCGACACGAGAGTGAGCGGAGCGAAGAGCGCGATGCCGATCACGATCCCGCCCCCCACCACCAGCACGACCTGGATGAGCAGAGAGCGGACCAGGGCACTCGACCGGGCGCCGATCGCCCGCAACAAGGTGAGCGCCGCCGCCTTCTGGAACGTGATGATGAGGAAGAACAGTCCGGTCACGAGCGGCACGACCAGCCCGTAGAGAAGGAAGATGAGCTGGAAGGACTGCTGCACCTGTGCCACGCCGGGAGTGTCGCTGGCCGCTTGGGCCCGGGTCAGCGCATCAGCGTCGGCGCTGGCCGCATTGATCCGATCGACCAGCTCGGTGTCGGCCACGCCTGGTACGGGACGCACGGCGATGACGCTGGGAAGGACGATGGTCGCATCAGGGTTGGCTGCCTTGACTGCTGCCTCGTATCCCGCCCAGGGGACGAAGAGCGTGGGAGTGACCTGGATCTGGGCGTCCTTGGCCAACCCGACCACCGTGAACACCGGAGCCGTTGGAGCGGCCGGTCCGCTCGCCACGATCCGGACTTTGCTCCCTATGGCGAAGTCGGCAGCGCTTCCCACCGCTTCGGCCGGCCCCACCGGGCGCCGTCCAGCGCTCAACCGGCTGGGATCACCCAACCCTGGGTGCTGATAGCCGATGAGGGCGGCGTCGGATTCGGTCGCGCCACCAACGCGGACGGTGAAGGTGCTCTGCCCGATCCACCCGGCTTGGGCGACTCCGTTAACTCCGCGGATCTTCGCCTCGAGCCCCGGGTTGATCACACTGCCTTGCAGCGTTCGCTGGCCGTCCACGCTGTATACGAGCACCGGGGCGGACTGCTGGCGCAAGGCGCCGACGAACCCGGTGATCAACCCTCCCTCGATCGCTTGTTGCGTGAGGATCAAGAAGACCAAGAGCCCGACGGCGCCGATCAGCATGCCAAAACGCACCCTGGCTCTGCTCATCTCATGGAGCGCCAGGAACATGTTCGAACCCTACCCACGCGGCTCGGGCGCATGTGGTCTCGACCGTCCCGGCATTGCTGCCTCGACCGGATAGTTACACGCTACGAACCGAGCGCGGCGCCTGTGCCGACGTCTACACCTGTTGCATGGGACCTAATCCTCTTTGTTTGGCGGTTGGCAATCTGCTTGAGTGGCACAGAACTGATCAGGGGACGAGGAGCTGGCATGAAGCGAGTTGTGAAGGTCGTATTGGTATCCATGTTGTTATGCGGAGTCGGCGTCGCCGTCTCGCCTTCCTCGGCAGATGCAGCCACCGCGACCGTTGCCAACGGCATCACGACGACGGACTTGAATGCTGTCGGCATGAGCGCGGCGAGCCTTGCCGCATCGCTGGTCGGCCCCGGGGTATCGGTCTCGAACGCAACATTCACCGGGAGCAACATCCAGGCGGGGACGGTCCATGTTCAAGATCCTGCCGTGGTGAGCTTCAACGACGGCGTGATCATGTCGTCGGGCAACATTGCCGATGTCGTCGGACCCAACAAGTCGGAAAGCACGACGACCGACGTCAACGGGCCGGGAGATCCGTCGCTGGATCAGTTGATCCAGAGCACGCAGACGGTCGTTCCTGCGACCTATGACGCGGCGTCACTCCAGTTCGACTTCACGCCGACGACCAATCACGTTTACTTCACCTACGTGTTCGGTTCGGACGAGTACCTCGAGTGGGTCAACCTCTACAACGACGTCTTCGGGTTCTTCGTCAACGGACAGAACTGCGCGACCACCTCGACTGGGCAGCCGGTGAGCATCGACACGATCAACAGCGCCGTCAACTCGAATCTCTACCGGGACAACTCCTTTCTGAATCCTCCGGCGAGCCCGATCAACATCGAACCGGACGGATTGACCGTTGAGATGATCTGCTCGGCCAACGTCAATGCAGGCCAGGTCAACCACATGAAGCTCGCCATCGCCGACACGAGCGACCACATCCTCGACTCCGTGGTGATGCTCAAGGCACAGAGCCTCAGTGTCGTGCCGCCGGAGTCGTGCAACAACGGTGTCGACGACAATGGCGACGGCAAGGTCGATATGAACGACCCGCTCTGTCAGGCGACGACGACACCGCCGCCCACCGGCAACAGCGGTATCGGATCGGGCAGCAGCGCACCGCCGTTCACGGGCAGTGAGGGCTCGCCGATTCCACTCGACGCCAGCACCTTCGGTTGGAAGACGACAGTTGACACGGTATCGACCACCTGGCAGGTCACCGGAATCAACGGAACCCCGGGGACCTGCAATGTCACGCCGGGCACTGCCCAGGCACCCAACCTCGACGGCTCCATCGCCGTGGTGCACGCGGTCTGTCCGAATGAGGGCGAATACGTCGCCCATGTCTGGGGCTGGGACGGCCCAGGGGGCACGGGAGGGAGCACGTTCGATTACGACGTCGACTTCTTCGTGCACAATGCACCGCCCGCAGTCACGATCAGCACGCCGACCCCTGGCACGCAGGTCGCTGTCGGTGAGGCTGTCCATGTGGCGGCTTCGGTCACCGACCCGGGACTCCTTGACACGGCCACATGCACGATCGACTGGGGTGACGGCAACGCCGTACCGGCCTCGCTGAGTGCCGGCATCTGCAGCGGATCCCATGCGTACGGAGCCGCTGGATCGTCCATGATCTCCGTGACGGCGACAGACAATGCTGGTGCGAGCGGAGCCGCGGCGTCGATGGTGACGGTGGTGCCTAATTCTGGTGGGCTGCCTTCGGTGACCTCGAACCCGACCGATGTGACGGTGGCGACGGGCCAGCCGTTCTCCTTTTCCGCCAACGCCACCGGGTCGCCTGTGCCCGACGTCCAGTGGCAGCTGTCGGGGGACAACGGGGCCACGTGGAGCGATGTCGTCGGAGCTACCAACAACACAGTGTCCGGCACGGCGACGCTTGCCTACGGTGGATTGCAGTTCCGGGCGGTGTTCACCAACACATCAGGTGCAGCGACGACGTCCACTGCGACACTCAGCGTCACCGGCACCGAGGTCGCAGTTGCATCGTCCAACCCTCATCCCGTGGTCGGCCAGTCCGTCACGTTGACCGCAACCGTCACTGATGCGGCAAAGGCGTCCAGTGCTATCGCCGGCAAGATCTCCTTCTATGACGGCACGACTTCGCTCGGTTCGAAGAGCTTCTTGTCCGGTGGCACTGCATCGCTGGCCACGACGAAGCTCGGGCAAGGGACCCATGCCATCACCGCAGTGTGGGCGGCGACTTCCAAGAGCACCAAGGTCACCTCCCCGGCATTGGCCCTGGCCATTGGAAAAGCCTCGACAACCGTGACGCTTGCAGCATCGCCGACGAAGGGGACGAGTTCGACGACGTTCTCCTTCACCGCCTCGGTGAAGGTCGTGGCTCCAGGCAAGGCCAAGGCGGCTCCTGGAACCGTCATCTTCTACGACGGCGCTGCTCAGATCGGGTCCGTTGCGTTCGCCTCCGGCACGTCAGCGAAGCTCTCGATCATGCTTCCCACCGGTTCGCACAGCATCACTGCGATCTATCAGGGAAACTCCGATCTTCAAGCATCCCTGCCGTCCAACGTGCGTACTGTCGCCGTGAGCTGAGGCATCGACTCATCATCGACCGCCACGGTGTCGTACTGGTGCCAGGAACGTGACGATCTGCAGCCGCTACAAGGCGGAGGTCTTACTCGGCCTCAACTGTGCGAGGACCTTGCGAACGAGCCGCAGCGCATGGAATGCGATGACAGCGGAGACCAGGAGAGCAACGGCAGGGTCCAGCCAGTAGTTGCCGCTGGTGGCAAGGATGACCGCTCCTCCGACGGCGACCGCACCGGCAGCGACACAGTCGGCGGCCGTGTCGAGCAGTACGGCCCGCATGTTGAGGTTTCCGCTCTCATCATCATCATCGTCGTCGTCACCGCGGAGGATCAGTGCTCCTATCAACATGACCACAGCGGCGACTCCGCTCATGATGAGCACGGGGAGGCCGTGCACTTCGTGTGTGCCGGCGACGAGCCGCTGAATGGCGGCTGCCATCACGAGGACCGAGAGCACAAGCAGCCATCCTGCGTTGACCAGCGCCGCCCATGCTGTCGCCTTGGGATAGCCCTGCGGTCGAGCACTCGTGGGCGGACGCCCGGCCAACCAGATGGCCATCACCGCGACGCCGATGGCAGCTGCATCAGCGAGGTAGTCCGCTCCTACTGCGATCACTCCCAACGAGTGCGCGCCAGCGCCGACGGCGGCCAGAACCCCGACCAAGGCCAGATTCAGACCGAGGACGATCCACAGTCGGGTCGATCGGCTCACAGGTCGGCTATCAGGTCGGTTAGATGGGAACACTGCGGGTCAGTGGGCGAGTGCATCTCGTGCCTCACGAACGGCGTAGTAGAGCAGGACGTAGCCGGCGAGGGGGTCGGCCCACCACCAGCCCAAGGCGGCGTTCAGCACCAAGCCGACCAGGACGGCCGTCGCCAGGATGCCGTCGATCAAGGTGATCCGGCCCTCCGCTTCCAGTACCGGGTTCCCGAGCGCCGCACCGGTGGTCGCCTTGCCTGCCGCCAGGGTGAACATCACGCCAGCCGTGACAGCCGTCCAGGCGATTCCGATCGGGCTGTGTCGGGGATGGACGCTTAGCACAAGGACGACCGTGCTCTGGATGGCCAGGTAGATCGCCAATCCCACGAAGGCGAACCCGATCAGACGCATCGCCCGCTGTCGGCGCTCGCGAGCAACGTCGGCGAGTTCCCACAGCACCACCACCGACGCACCGATCTCGATGAGGCTGTCGAGTCCGAATCCTGCCAGCGCCACAGATCGGGCCCCGACAGCGGCCACGGCAAGCACGAAGACCCCCACCACGTTCCAGCCAAGTGTGGTGACCTCGAGCAGCCGTCCTCGCTTCAGTAGGCGACGCTGGTCGCTCATGGCAGACGGACTGCTCATCGGGTCAGCTGGTCAGCCACAGGTGGGAGGGGAAGAAGACGCCTTCGTTGTATGCGTACCCGGCCGCTCCGCCGGGCAGGGCGTACTGCCGGATCCCCTCGACCCGCTGGGCGAAGGCGATGGGGAAGATGTCCCGGCCGATCCACAGATAGGGCAGATCATGGGCCAGACGCTCGTTGACCGTCCGGTAGGCATCGACCCGGGCGGCGTGATCGAGCGTCTGGCGTCCGGTGACGAGGGCGGTCTCGATGGCGGGGTCACTGTTGCGGCTGAAGTTGAGGCCGATCGTCCCGATGGGCTGCACGGTGGTGGTGCTCAACCATGGATAGTTGAGGTCGGGGTTGACCGCGCCGAATTGGGCCGAGGGAGTGGCCTGGAACTTTCCTTCCAGCAGGTTGATGATCCCGTCGGCCTGCTGGACCACCGAGATCGTGCTGTGGACGCCGACCTGGCTCCACATCTCTTGGACGACCTGGACCAGCTGGGTGATCCTCGGGTCGGGCGTGGTGCTGAGGACGACAGACGGTGTGCCGTGCTGGGCCGCGTACTCGCGGACCAGGGCGGCCGCCCCGGCTGGGTCGTGGTCGGGATAGCTGGTCGGGCGGTAGTACGGGGAGTCGGGCAAGAAGATGCCGTCGATGGTCCGGATCGACCCGTCGCCGAACACCTTCTGGATGGCCCTCTGGTCGGTGGCCTTGGCCAAGGCACGGCGGATCCGGATGTCGTCGGTCGGCGCTTGCGCACAGTTGAGCTGGATGAAGCCCATGGTCGGGCCGCCGACCACGGGAGAAGTCTCATAGAGGGACTCGAAGCCGGCGGACTTGCGGAAGTGCGCATACGTCTGGGCGTCGATGGAGATGATGGCGTCCACCGATCCGGTCCGCAGGGAGTTCTCCCGTTGGATGGTGTCGACGATGGGACGGAAGGTCACCTGGTCGAGGTAGGGGAGTCCGGCCTGCCAGTAGTGCGGGTTTCGGGTGGCGGTGAAGTGACCGTTGGGCTGCCATTCGACGAACACGAAGGGACCGGTGCCGACCGGGGTGAGCTGCGTGTTCGGGGACGATGCGGTGTGATCGAGCGTGGATTGGGACACCATGTAGCCGACCTGGGTCGTGAGCCCGGCGGCAAACCCGGTGGCTGGCGTGGTCAAGGTGAAGACCACGGTCCTGGTGTCCGGCGTGCTGATCGAGGACACCCCGGTCAGCGCCCCGCCGGTGAGAGCCGACATGCGCAAGGCCTCGAAGTTGGCCTTCACCACCGCCGAAGTGAGAGACGTCCCGTCATGGAAGAGCACGCCGGTCCGCAGCACCAGGGTCCACTGGTCATAGGCGCTGTTGGGAGTGAGCGACTGGGCTAGATAGGGCTGGATGGAGCCGTCGCGGGCCACGGCCATGAGCGGGTCGTAGACGGTGTTGGCGTACAGGAGGCCGTTGGTGTCCCACCGGTTCTGCGACGGTGAGAAGCCGTCGATCTCGGCCATGGTGCCGATGGTGATCGATCCGCCCCGTGCCGGCGTGCCTGCTGGTGCCGCGGTGGATCCGGTCGAACCTCCAGCACCAGACGAACAAGAGGACAGTCCGGCGGCCGCCACGCCGCCGAGGGCGACTGCTCCTCCGACCGCGGCAGTGCGGGCCAGAAACGCCCGACGGTCCAACTCACGTGCTGTCATCTGGGTATCCCCCTGTCTGCCCCGGCCCGCCCCACCTGGACCGCATACTGCAATCCGGATGGGACGGCCCCCCGGGGGCTGGCGTCATATCAGCAGCATGACAGGCCCAGACGGTTCTGTCTGTGGATGGCACATGGAGCCGCCGCTGGTCACCCTTCTGGCATGGTGCGCGCAGACAAGGTGATGAAGTCCCTGGCCCAGACCGGCTCGAAAAACGTGGCCGGACCCTGCATGCTCGCGGCAACCAGCCGGTCCCCGTTCGCCGGCGCGGCCAGTCCGTCCGGGGTGATCGGGGCGTAGGTGGCCAGTACGGTCCACGATGGGTTGATGTCGAGCTGCATGCCCCGCTCGGCCCTGGCTGCGACAAGCACGTCGGCTAGCTGCAGGGGGGTGAGTGCGGGACCGGTCACGTAGACCAAGGCCCCCTCGGCGGTGACGCCCACCCCGGAACGCCACTGCTGCTCCACCCCGGGGACCGAGTGCGCGCACGAGGTGGCTCCACAGGTATTCCCCCAGGCCTGCCAGTCCGATCCGGCGGCGAGGGGCGTCGGACGGCTCCCGGCGACGAGCGGCAACAAGTTCTGCCGCACGCTGACGACATCGGTGGTCATGGACACGTCGGTGCCCCACGCCCCTACCGAGACGGTCCCATCGGCCCGGATGACCAGTGACGCCGCGCCGGTCACCAAGGGGGCGACGACCCGGCCGTCGGTGAAGTAGCCACCACCGGCGGTGTCCATCAGGAACCCGCCGTTGAACGCCGCCACCAAGGACGCGGCCTCGGCGGGTTGGATCGGCGCGCTGTAGCGATACGGTCCGCCGCCGGGGCTGGACGAACCGGAGTAGAGACGAGCGGACAACAGGTGGGTGTCCAACCAGGCGACTCCTGCGGGCTGTGAGCCCCCAGGTGGAACCAGGGTGGTCTCGTACACGGCCGGGACGCCGCCGACGAGACGCCCCGCGGGGTGCCACTGCCCATCAGTTGAAGAGGCGAGGGCGCTGAGGGGTGTCAGTGCAGCGGGCACAGGGAGCGCGATCCCCAGTCGATCAGTGGATCGGGCGGAGGGTCGATCGGAGGGCCGGGCGGAGGGCCGGGCACCGATCTGCGCCGGGGCGCCGTTGCTGCTTTGGTCGGGTGCGCCTGCGCCCGATCGGCTCTGGCCATGGTTTGCCGGAGCCGTCGCGACCGGCCCTGCAGAAGCGCCCCCGCAAGAGGTGCAGAGCACGACCGCGGTCGTCACCATCGCCAGACGCATCCTGTGCGTCGTGGCGCGGCGAGCAAGCGAGATGGCCATGACCTCAGGTTAGAGATCGCGTCTGGTGCGGAGGAGTCAGGAGTCAGGAGTCAGGAGTCAGGAGTCACGAGTCACGTCGGTGGTGTCTGAGTTCTGGGGGCATCGACTGGGAGCGACCCCTTCGATCCTTTATCCGTACTGCTGGTAGGCGGTGGCCCAGTTGCCGGCGATGGCCTGCTGCGCTGCGGCCAAGGTCATCTGTCCCGAGCACACCATGCCGTGCAGAGCGTTCTCCAACTTGTCCTTCGCATTGTTGTAGGACGCAGCCGCCGGGTTGTCGTTGGGCTCCGCCCACAAGTTGGCGG
>CAININ010000276.1 GCA_903849265.1 uncultured Acidimicrobiaceae bacterium | reverse complement strand
CTCAACTACGTCACCCTGTCGGGCAATGTGTCCGATAGCGGCGCTGGCATCTACAGCGACGGCGCTGGCGGAGTCATCGGCTCCTCCATCTTGTGGGGCAACGTGACCAGCGGCGGAACCGAAGCGGAGTGTGCGGTGCACACAGCGACGTCGCCGTTCGGAACTGCAGGCCACAACGTCTTCGGCGATGCCAGCTGTGCCCACGGCAGCCTTGACCAGATCAACACTGTTGCGCTGATCGGTGCACTCGGTGACCACGGTGGGCCCACCCCGACGTTCCTTCCCCTAGCGGGCTCCCCTGCCCTCGGGATCGGCGGCGGATCCTGCCCGGCCACCGACCAGCGGGGCATGGGTCGCCCGCACGGTCTCGGCTGTGACACCGGTGCGGTCCAGACCCAGGGCTATGTCATGGCTGGCTCGGACGGCGGCATCTTCAACTTCGGCACGGCCGGGTTCTTCGGCTCGATGGGCGGCACGCCGCTCAACAAGCCGGTCGTGGGCATTGCCCGCACCCCCACCGGACGAGGGTATTGGGAGGTTGCTTCCGACGGCGGCATCTTCGCCTTCGGTGACGCCGCCTTCCACGGCTCCATGGGCGGAGCAACCCTGAACAAGCCCATCGTCGGGATCGCCTCGGCCCCTGACGGACTTGGCTACTGGGAGGTGGCCTCCGACGGAGGCATCTTCGCCTTCGGCTCGGCCAAGTTCTTCGGCTCCACCGGAGGGATCCCGCTCAACAAGCCGGTGGTGGGGATCGCCTCCGCTCCCGACGGCAAGGGCTACTGGCTCGTCGCTTCCGACGGCGGCATCTTCGCCTTCGGCTCGGCCCAGTTCCTCGGCTCCATGGGCGGCACCACGTTGAACAAGCCGGTGGTGGGGATCGCCGCCGCTGCGGTCGGCCATGGCTACTGGCTGGTGGCGTCTGATGGTGGCATCTTCAACTTCGGCACCGCCGACTTCTTCGGCTCGATGGGCGGCACGCCGCTCAACAAGCCGGTCGTCGGGATCGCAGCCAGCCCGGGTGGGCTCGGCTACTGGGAGGTCGCCTCGGACGGCGGTGTCTTCAGCTTCGGTGGGGCCGACTTCCAAGGCTCCATGGGAGGCACCACGCTGAACAAGCCGATCGTGGGAATCGGCGCCTGACCCATCCGCGTACGACACCCCCGTCTCGGCGCTCCGGCGCCGGGGCGGGGGTGTCTTCGCGCCAGGGGTCGTGACGGGATGAGGTGGGAGGGCCAGGACTGGTCAGACCGAGAGCAGTTCATCCGCTTGGGCGGTAGCGTCGCGGCCGATGCCTACCGGATCCCTGTCCCTCCGCCACCACGCCTCGGCTGCAGCCGATGCCCTCGACCATGTGGTCGAGGCCCTCTGGTCCGTGTCTGCCTCCCGTGGCTTCATCGACATCGTGACCGCCGCCAGCCGCATAACCGCAGCCATCCACGGAACCGAACCGCTCCTTCCTTCGACCCCCGTCGGTCCCCATGGCTGGACGGACACGACTCCGGCGGAGTGGCGCCAGCACAACGGTCTTACCGATGCCGAGCGGTCGATCCTGACCTTCGCCGAACAGTGCTCGATCGACGTGTCGGCCATGACCCCCTCGATCCGGGCCGACTTTCTGGCTGAAGCCGGGCCGGCAGCTGGCGACCTAGCCGCCGCCTTGTGGGTCGTCGACGTGGTGCCCCGCACCCGGGCCGGGCTCGACGCGCTCTTCGGTGTCGGACCGTGGCCCGACCCCACCGGCAGTGTCGAGGGCCAGGCTGGCGCCGACCTGTGGGGTGCGCTCGATGAGGTGATCCGGGTCGTCCCCTCCCTCGAGGTCCTCGATCCGATCACGTCGGAGCTCGTCCGGCTCCGGGTGGCCCGCCAGCACGACTGTCGGCTCTGCAAGTCGCTCCGGAGCCGATCTGCGCTTCGAGCCGGTGCCGACGATGCCGCGTTCGCCGCCGTCGACGACTACCAGGCCTCCACGCTCACTCCGCTGGCCCAGGCTGCGCTCTCCTTCACCGATGCCTTGGTCTGGACTCCAGGACGGATCGACCCTTCCGTGGTGACGACGTTGCAGGCCGAGGCCACACCGGCCCAACAGATCGAGATCGTCCTCGACGTCACCCGTAACGCCCTCAACAAGATCGCCGTAGGCCTTGGTGCTGATGCCGCGCATGTCGATGAGGGAATCGAGATTTACGACGTCG
>CAININ010000275.1 GCA_903849265.1 uncultured Acidimicrobiaceae bacterium | reverse complement strand
CGGGGCCCACTCGGTAGCCGCCTACGCCGCAGACCCGGCCAACAATGCGTCGGCGGCAGCGACACTTCACTGGACGATCACCCCCTAACGGCTCCAGTGGACCGTCGACGGATCGCCGAATGGCGCCGGTACGCTCGTCCCCTATGGCCGGGCCAAACCGATTCATCGTCATGTGGGGCCGGATCGGTCGCTTCGACTTCACGTCAGAGGAGATCGAGGCCTGGGACCCCGATGAAGCCATGGTCATCGGGGCCGAACTGCACCCCGAACTCCCTCGCCCTCGGGTGGCCGTGCTGGCCAGGGAGTCCGGACCCCTGACCTACGGGTCACGGCCCGACGAGGACTGAACGGGGCCAGCGTACCGGCCAAGTGAGGGCCGGATCGGGTGACTTCGGGCTGTATCGTCCCTGGTCAGGGGTGAATATCAAGCAAACCGAGAAATTTCGAAGAAATCGCTCAAGTTGGTGGTGCCTGCTGCCGATACTGCGTTCAGACGCCAGATGACCACGGCGTCGCCGGCGAAACGGCTTCTCCTCGATCCGCCAAGATCCCAGGAGTTGCCGAAGCCGAAGTCTCCAGGGGTGCCTCGCTCCGGTCTCCCTTGCCGGTAGTGGCGCAGCCGGCACAGGTTCTGATGATCGGGAGTTCCGCCAGCCGGTCGTCGTCGATCGGCTCCCCGCACTCTTCACACCGTCCGTACGTGCCGTCGTCGAGCCGGGTGAGCGCCAGTTCCACTTCGTCGAGCAGTCCGTCTACCGCTTCGACGGCCGAGCGGTGGAGTTCCTCCTCGCCAGGGGCCAGCACCTCTTCGGGTGCATCTGCGGCCTCCGCAGCGGCGCCCGATACAGGCACCTGCTCCACGGTGTCGCTTGACTCTGGCACCTCGGCGACGTCATCCGAACCGTCGAGGTCAGCCGCGGGTGTCGAAGGAGCGGCCGGGGCCGGTTGCCCCCACGGGGGCTGCTCCGAACTGACCTCGGCGGGCCTGTCGTCGTTGGCTCGGGACCACTCCGTCTGCATGACTCGGAGCGTACCCCCGCAATCAGGGCATCTCGTAGGGTGGTCCCGTGGAGCCCACCCGACCAGTGACCGCCGCCTCAGAAGCCCACAGTGTCCACGACCCGGCCGATGCCCTGGCCGAACTGGTCGGCGCAGGACAGCTCGTGCCGTGCCTCGGCGGAGTCGAACGGGTGGCGGTCGAGCTCGACCAGGCCGCCTCCACGCAGTCGCACCCGGTGGTGGCCGACCGGGTCGCCGAGTTCCTCCCCTGGTACTCGAGCGTGCACCGTGGCGCCGGATTCCGATCGCGCAGAGCCACGGCCGCCTACGAAGCAGCGCGCCGGGCCATGCTGTCCTTCGCTGGACGTGACGAGGACGGGCCCGACGTGGCCATCCTCTGCCGCAACACCACCGAGGCCATCAACCACCTCGCCTACCGGCTCCGCCTCGATCCCTCCGATGTAGTGGTCACCACCGTCGTCGAACACCACGCCAATCTGCTGCCTTGGGGGCGCATCGCCCAGCGCCGCTACGTGGAGTGCGGGACCGACGGGACGTTCACCACCGGAGACGTGATCGCCGCCCTCGATGCGGGCCACCGCAAGCCGGCACTGCTGGCGATCACCGGGGCATCCAACGTGTCGGGTTGGCTGCCCCCGATCACCGAGATCATCAGCGCCGCCCACGAGCGCGGCGTCCCGGTCCTGGTGGATGCAGCCCAGCTCGCCCCGCATCGTCCGCTGCCGACCGAGGCCGACTTCCTGGCCCTGTCCGGACACAAGTTCTACGCCCCGTTCGGCAGCGGTGCCCTCATCGGGCCGCGTGCGCTCTTCGAGACCGGCGACCCGTTCCTCGCCGGTGGCGGCGCCGTCGATCTGGTCGGCCTGGACGAGGTCATCTGGACCGCTCCGCCCGATCGCGAGGAGGCCGGGTCGCCGAACGTCGTCGGAGCCATCGCCCTCCACGCGGCCATCGACGCACTGGGTGCGATCGGCTGGGACGCCGTCGCCGACCACGAACGTGCGCTCACCGGCCGGCTCCACCGCGGCCTGGTCGCCATCGACGGCGTCCACCTGCTCGGCCCTGCAGGCGCTCGCAACGGTGCGGGGCTTCCGGGGGCCGAGACGCTCCCGGTGGCGGCATTCACCGTCGACGGCATGCACCACGCATTGGTGGCCGCCCGGCTGAGCGCCGAGTACGGGATCGCCGTGCGCCACGGCTGCTTCTGCGCCCACCCCTACGTGATCCGCCTGCTCGGCATGGACGAAGCCGCTGTCGACGCCTATCGCACCGAGGTGCTGGCTGGCGACCACCGGGGGATCCCCGGTGCGGTGCGTGCCAGCGCCGGACTTGGCACCTCGGGTAACGATATCGATTCGCTGATCTCGGCGGTGTCCGAGCTAGCCGCCGGTACTCCCCCGCCGGTTCCCTATGAGCAGGATCCGGGCACCGGGGACTTCTTTCCGGTGACCGACGAGCCCGGATGGCGAAATGCCGCCGCCGAGCTCGGTGCCGCCTGCTCGCGTGGGTGATCCCCGTCCACCTACGATCATCCGATGCTGATGAGCACCCGACCTTGACCCGACGGGCCCGCCACGCCACGACGCCGGCCCGGCACCGGAGGACCTCCCTGCGCACGGTGCTGGTCGCGCCGCTCGCACTGGGCGTGACCGCCGCCGGGCTGGCCGGGTGCACCAAGGAGTCGGTCACCCCCGCCCAGGCGCCGGTGGCCTATGTGGCGCTGGGGGCGACCGTCCCCAATCCCGGCAGCACGGTGGCCGTCATCAACACCGCCACCGGGGCTCTCGGCAAGCCGATCGCCGTCGGGACGCTGCCTTCAGCCGTCGCGCTCCTTCCAGGGGGCAAGGACCTGCTGGTGACGGTCAAGGCTGACGACCAGCTCGTCGAGGTATCCACGTCGACGGGCAAGGTCGTGCGGCGCGTCGGCGTCGGACTCGAGCCAGATGCCGTGGCCGTCACGCCGGACGGGGCCACGGCGCTCGTGGCGAACTTCGGAGATGGAACGGTCACCGCCGTCCGGTTGGACACGTTCAGCGTCACCGCCACGGTGCCGGTGGGTCGCCAGCCAGTAGCTGTCGCCGTCACGCCAGACGGGATGCGGGCGCTGGTGGCCAACTACCAGGACGGGACGCTCACCCCTATCGCCCTCCCGGCGCTGACCGCCGGTGCGCCCGTGGCCGTGGGGTCCGAGCCGACCGCTGTGTTCATCTCCTCGAACGGGGCGACCGCCTTGGTGGCGGGGTTCCAGACCAGTTCGATCACCCCGGTGGCGCTTCCGGGGCTGTCCGTGGGGGCATCGGTCGCCCTCAGTGCCAACCCGACCGGGATCGCCGCGGCTCCAGGCTCGCCCATCGCCTGGGTCAGTGCCGGCGACGGCATCACCCCGGTGGCCATCGCGACCCGCCAGGTGGGCAAGCCCATCGCCATCGGCAGCCCGGCCCAGTGCATCGCCATCGCCCCGGGCGGCCACCCGTGGGTCTGCAACGGGGACGGTGCCCTCGTCGAGATCGACCCGACCACGTCCGCGGCGATCCGAACCGTCAACGTCCCAGGGTTTCCGTCTGCTGTGGTGATCAGCGCCCAGACTTGAGCGAGTCTGCGGGCTTGAGCGAGTCCGCTGACTTGAGCGAGTCCGCCGCGACCGATGCCGCCGCCGCCGGGGCCCGTGCGGCAAGGAACCGTGTCTCCCGTCGGATCGTGAACCCCATCGCCTCATAGAGCCGGATCGCATTGGCGTTGTCGGTGGAGGTGTGCAGAAGCGGGGCGTCCCCGCGATCGAAGATCCTCGAGACCACCACCCGCACCAACCGCTCGGCCAGCCCCTGGCCCCGGTGGTCCGGATGGGTGGCAACGGCACTGATCTCTCCCCATCCGACCGGCCGCATCCGCTCGCCGGCCATGGCGATCAGCCGGCCCTGGTGACGGACGCCGACGTACCCTCCGAGTTCGTAGGTCCGCGAGGTGAACGGGCCAGGGCGGGTCAGGGCCACGAGTTCGAGCATGTCGTCCACATCGTCGGCACCGAGCGGCAGCACGTCGGGTCCGTCGGGTCCGTCGGGTCCGTCGGGTCCGTCGGGTCCGTCGGGTCGGACGGCCCTTCGTTCGGCAAGTAACTGCTCAGCCGTCATCTGCACGGCCTCGCCGTCGAACTCCACAATCCATCCGTCTGGAGGAGTTGCGGTGCATCCGGTAGTGATGACCGTTCCCCCGGGGCCGATGAGCCGGGCCATGGCGGCCCAGTGGTCCGGACCGGGCTCCTGGTCGAAGGCGCCGAACAACGAGATCGCCGGGTGGAACCTGGCCACCGGGCCGGCCGTTTCAGCGACATGGCGTTGAGGGCCGTTGAGTGCAGACCAGGCCGGGTTGTCGAGGACGTGCAACGCGCTGCCACTTTCGCTAGCGACCAGAGGACGACGTCGAACCTACAACGACGGGACGGGCGACCCATCGGGCCCGCCCGGCCACCCGGCCACCCTGGGACTACTCAATGGGCGTAGACCGCGGCCCCGTTGAACGACGCCACGAGGTGGAGTCCGCATGCGGCCACCACCGACTGACCCGCCACCAGGTAGGTCCGCGGATTGCTGGGGTCGACGAACAGCACCAACGCCCCGTCGCCGTCCAGTGTCTTGGACAGCGCCTGCAGCTGATCCGTGATGTGGTGATTGGCCACGGTGGTGATGGGATCGACCCGGTCCGGCAAGGTCAGCGCCGATCGTCCGAGCCAGAACGAGACGACGTCTGGGTGGTTCGACGCCACGGTCCGATAGGGACGGAGACTGGTGGCGAGGGTGTCCATGGGCATCTGCTGCCAGTAGGGGGCGCTGAGGCTCTGCGGCGTGCTCGCTTGGGCCATCAGGCTCGGCCAGCTCCAGAGCTGACCGAGGACCAGGGCGCACAGTGCGGCGACCGCAGCAGGCGCGGCCCACCGTCGGCCCGGACGCTTCGCCGTGGCGATGGTGGCGGCCGCATCGGCGTCGGCGTCGGCGTGGCGACCCACAACCGCACCGGTGCAGGCGATATCGAACAGGAGGAGCAGGGTTGCCAGATAGATCGGCGCCAGGATCCGCAGATCCCAGGGGATCTCCGCATCTACCAGCAGCCGACTGAAGATCAGGACGACCCCGTACGAGCCGAGGAAGGTGATCAGCACGATCCGGAAGGGGTCCGATCGGCTGCGCAGCGCCAGCAACGCCAGCACAGCAAGCAGTGCGAACACCGCCAGGACACTGATCCCGAGGACCATCTCCCATCGGCTCGACGATGCAGCCGGAGCGAACAGGACGGCGATCCCTCGCACCAGTCCGGATGCGTTGAGCGGCGGATGCCACACGAGCGACCGGGTCCCGTGCCCGGCCGTCCCCAGGAGGACCGCCTGCCAAGCGACGGCAATGGCGAGGGGAATCGCGGCGACCCACGCTGCGTCCCGACGTCTCCCCGCCAGCAGAGCCGCCACCACCGCGACCACGAGGAGGGCCACCCCGGCCCATCGGACGAGTTCGGCCGCACAGACCACGATGGTCATGGCCCACAGGGCGCGCGGCCGGCCCTGCAGGGTGCGCAAGGCGGCGAGCAGCAGCCCAGCACACAGTGCGAGGAACGCAAGGTCGCTGAGGGCGTAACGCGACAGCTCCACGACCGTGACCGACGCGGCCACCACACCAGCCAAGACGAGCATGGGGATGGGTCGGCATGTCAGGCACCAGGCGATGGCGGCGGCCAGCCAGATCAGCGCACCGACGGCAAGCACGTTGACCAGTTCGGCCGCGACCAGTGGAGGAGTCCCGACGACCACGAACAGCGCCAGCACCACCGGATACCCCGGGGGCCAGTGCACAAACGGCACCGTCGTCGACGGAGTGGCGCTGAACGTGTTGAGCGTGTTCCGGAACGGAGACGTGAGTCCATGTCCGTGGGCCAGGTTGTTGGCAACTCCGAGGTAGGTGGCCCCGTCAGGGGTGACCCAGGCCCGTCCATGATCGAGGACCACCGCCAGCACCATGCCTGCGACAACGAGGACGCCGACCGCTGCCGCCCAGCCCTTCGACAGGGGATGGCCCGTCGATGGGAGACGATCGACCCGAGCCGCCACATCCGGAGGGGAGATCGCCATCAGTCAGGATCGTAGTGGTGCGTGCGCTCCGGCCCTCGGTCAGGAGTCTCCCGGATAGGGGCTTTGAACCGGCATCGGCATCCCCTTGGACGTGACGTCACGAGACGTCGCGGGACTTCTGCCGCACGCGGACCAGATGGCTCCTGTACTGCCAGGGGGCCTGACGTTGCGGCACGCCAATCGTGATCACCCTGTTACGTCGGTAAACTGACACGGTGACGAACCTCGTGAATACGGCCAACGGTGCAGGTGGGGCGCAAGGCGCCAGCTTGCAGTCCTCGAATCCTGGTCGTGATGTGCAGCGGGTCGGCACGGCTCGGTTCCTGGGCCAGGACGTCGCCAAGATCCACGACCCCGTGTGGGCTGTGCTCGGCAACCTCGGGGACAGCCAGTGCTACCTCGGTGTCCAGGACAAGGTGGCCGCTGTGCAGTCCGCCATGTCGCTCCGGATCACCGGCGACAACCTGTCCGTGCGTCTGATCGCGCCGACCTTCACCGTCGGGGTGTCGGACGGACAGCTCAACGGCACCCCCCAGATGCGGTTCTCCCTCATCGGGCGCGAGCTCGTCAACGACGCCGCCTCGGTGCACCTGTCCGCCAACCAGGTGGCCGGCCTCGTTGCCGTGGTCGCCAGCGACAAGCCCCCGGTCGGCACGGTCGCCGCCGTGTTGGAGACGAACGTTCCCTCGGTGATCATGTCGGACGGATCGATCAAGCCAGGGCACGACCCCGTCACCGGAGACCCGATCGACCTGGTGACCGCGTTTCAGGCGGCGTCCGAATCCGACGACGAGATCCGCGCCCAGATCACCTTGCACGCGTGCCCCGGCCAGGGCAGCTGTGGCGGGATGTTCACCTACAACACCATGCAGTCCTTCATCGGAGTGCTGGGCCTCGAGCCGCTCCACATGGTGGCTCCGACCTCGGACGACCCCCGACGGACCGAAGAGTTCCCCGATCAGCTCATCGACTGCCTCCTGGTGATGACCGAGCGCGGCATCCGCCCGCGCGACATCGTCACCCCTTCGTCGTTGCGCAACGCCATGACGGTGGCGATCGCTATGGGCGGCTCCACCAACGTCATGCTCCACAGCGTGGAGATCGCCCGGGCGGCGGGCATCGACTTCTGGAACGACGTGCTCAGCCAGGATGAGTTCAACGACCTGTCGCGCCGGGTGCCGGTCATCGTCAACATGCGCCCCTTCGGTGCGTACTCGATGGTCGATGTCGATGAGTCGGGAGGTCTGCCGACCGTCGTCAACGAACTGCTGCGCGCTGGCTACCTCGATGGCGATGCCCTGACCTGCACCGGGGAGACGTTGGCCGGGCAGATCGAGCGCCTGGCACCGCCGGCCGCCGATCACCGGGTGATCTACTCGGCGTCCCAGCCCTTCAAGGAGACCGGCGGGTTGCGCCTCCTGCGGGGGAACCTGGCACCTGGAGGAGGGGCGATCCTGAAACTGGCCGGCGTCGAAAGCGGCATGACTGGCGGCGTCTTCACCGGCACCGCCCGGGTGTTCAACGGCGAACGGGACCTGATCGCTGCCCTCGACGAGCGACCCGAGGACTTTCAGGACAACGACATGGTGGTCATCCGCTACGAAGGACCTCGTGGGGCGCCCGGGATGCCCGAGATGCTGGACCCGACGTCGAAGATCACGACGTTGTGCCGCCAGCAGGGGATCACCATCGCCCTCATGACCGATGCCCGGTTCTCTGGCGGATCCGTCGGCCTGGTCATCGGCCACGTCGGCCCCGAGGCGCTGCTCGGCGGGCCCATCGCCCTGGTCGAAGACGGAGATACCATCACGGTCGACATCAACGAGGACAGGATCGACTGCGCGCAGCTCGACGATGCCGACCTGCTGGCTCGACGCACGGCTATGTGGCAGGCGGCCGTCGATGCGAACGGAGGCGTCCACCCTGATGCCACGCCAGTGACCCATCGGGTGCTCAAGCGGATGCGCTCGGCTGCCCTTCCGGCGCTCCTCGGCGGCGGCATGTCGGTCGGCTAGGAGCCTCGCCGATCCGGGCTGGTGCCCGGGAGGCTTAGGGGGTGGTATCCAGCGCGCCGAGCAGAACGTCGAGCGCAGCCAGGTCACCGCGCAGTTCGAGTGTTCCGACTTCGCACAGTTCGGATGCGCCGATCGCCCCGCTCAGCAGCTCGCCGAGTTCCTGCTTCGTGCAGGTCAGCTCGAGGTCCATATCGACGAAGTTTGCTTCGACGAGGTCCGCGGCGTCAGGCCCCACCTGCGGCACCACTACGCCACGGCGAACATGCGCAACCGCCACCTCGTCGCCGCACCGGAACCTGATCCGCGAGTCGAGATCGCCGAGTGCGGCCGGGTCGACCAGCACCCGTAGCCGCTCGATCGTGGCGGACACCGGGGTGAAGGCCACAGAAGCAGCGCTCAGTCGGGGTTGCCGGAGCGAGGAGAGGTCGAGGCGTCCCTCGAGCTCGAGCGCATGGGTGAGGCACCAGCTGCGGATGTTGGCCGCCGGCGTGCGCCTCGCCACCCGTCGTAGCGCTTCGGCCAGATGTCGCCGCTCGTCGTCGGTGGCTTCGGGGGTGCCGACGAGCCACGATCCGAGTTCGATCGCCCATCGCAGGTCCTCGTCGGCCAGCGCCGCCTCGATCTGGGCGGTCACGACCGAGCGCCCTCCGAATCCGTCGATGAGCCGCTGGCGGCGCTCGGCCTCGGGGAGCGGCAGCAACTCGGCGACGTCGCCGTCGAAGAACCCGAAGAGGCCGGTGCGGACCTGACGCACGTGGTGCTCGACGAGTCCGTAGAGCTCCTGGGTGAGGTAGTCGTCGCCATATGAAGCCGGCAGCGATACCCGTTCGGCGATGCCCTTGGCGGTGTGGCCTTGGTTGGCGAGGCGGACCGTCTGATCCCAGATCAACTGCACGGCATCACGCGAGCCGCTGCCGCGTCGCTGGACCTCTGCGGCCCCCGAGATCGGTGGGCCGTGGGTCCCCACGAGGTGCTCGGGACGAAGGGCCAGCAGCCGGTCGATGCCGGCCACGAGCACGCGCGGGTCACGGTACTCCTCACCCCGGATGGCGAAGACGTTGAAGAGCACAGGCCAGACCAGGTTGTGCACGGCGACGCCGTCGTCTGCAAACCAGTAGGTCACCGAGTCGTCCGCATCGCTCGGCGCCGGGTCGACATCGATCGTGAGTCCTGCGACCTCGAGGCGGCAAGGTCCCTCGAACGTGACGGAGGGTGCCACGTAGCCAGGGGCGTGGGGGGCGTGGGCCGGGTTGCGGTATCGCAGGCCGAGGCCGACGTTCTCGACCGAGTCGGGGCCCTCCTCGGGCAGGAAGATGGCGAACTGCTCGACGAGGCCGCGCAGATAGGTGGGGGCGATGACCCCACCGGCCCGCTGCAGGTTCCCGTCGATGCCGACGTGGCCGTAGACCGGCAGCTCCTGGCCCGCCTCGTCGAACGCGGCGGTAGTTCCCCCGACGTAGTGGAAGTGGGTCAACAGGACGGCGGCGAGCGGCGCGTCACACACCGTGCGGAGTTCGGCGAGGGCGCTTGTCATCTCTTCTTTCGACTCGCCGGTGTCGATGCAGATGATGCCGTCGGGGGCGAGGACGAAGCTCTGGTTCGACAGCCCGTTGCCAACCAAGCTCCAGACCTTGCCCGGCACGACTTCGTGCAGGCGACGCTCGAGGCGGACGCTTTGGGCGAGCGAGGCCTCGTGGAGCAGGGCCCCCGAGTGCGAGGTGACCGTGGCCCGGTCATCGGGCGCCAGGCTGGGGAACGGGTCGTGGTCGCTCATGACCCGACACTAGGCAGATGCTCGGCGCTCGCGCCGTCTGCCCTGCCCGCACGTGGACCAAGGTGCAGCGGCACCGCCAAGGATCGCACCCTCTCGCGCCTCGCCACTCGGGCTGGCCTGACTACTGTGACGCAGGATGCAAGGACAACCAGCCGCAACGCGCATTCGGGAGCCGTGACCGGGTTGTTTCCCTACCTCCTCTGTGACTCGTCCTTGCCAGACTTCAGAACGCACGGTGCCCGATGAATCGGCTGCGCCGACTGCTGCTTGGATCGTTAGGCGTGCTCATGCTGCTCGTCGCCAGCGCTGTGCCGGCCAGCGCGCACGCCCAGCTCGAATCGACCAGCCCTGCGCCGTCCTCTGTCTTGCTGGTGCCACCGACTCAGGTGGTTCTGCACTTCGGCGAGCCCGTCGAGGTCGACTTCGGTTCGTTGCGGGTGCTGGGACCGAACGGCCAGCGGGTCGACAGCGGAGGTGCACATCACCCGGGTGGCGACGGCCACGCGGTGGCGACCTCGCTGTTGGCCGACTTCCCCAAAGGGACCTACGTGGTGGCCTGGCGGGTGATCTCGGCGGACTCCCATCCCGTCCACGGTGCGTTCGTGTTCTCGGTCGGATCAGCGAGTGGCGCCAGCAAGGCCGACGCCGAGGCGACGACACTGGCCGACCAATCGGGCAGCGCCGTCGTGGGCGCCATCTACTGGCTCATCCGCTTTGCCGCGTTCGTGGGCCTGCTGTTCCTTGTCGGTCTGGCGCTCATGGTCACACTGGCCTGGCGACAAGGTGGTTCGACCCGCAGGGTCGGACGGCTCCTGTGGGCGTCATGGTGGCTGCTCTTGACAGCCACGGTGCTCGGCATCGTCATCCAGGGCGTCTATGCCGCGGCGCTGCCGATCGGGGACATCGTCAGACCATCTTTGATCACTAGCGTCCTGCACGCCCGGTTCGGGATCGTGGAGGTATTGCGCCTCCTGCTTCTGATTGCTTTCGTCCCCGTGCTCCTCGCAGTCCAGGACCGGCTGGGCAATGGGTCCAGGAGATGGAAGTGGATCGTCCCGGTCGAACTCGTCCTGGGGGCGGCACTCCTGTTCACCCCCGGCCTGGCCGGTCATGCGTCCTCCGGCGACCAACCGGGAATCGGGCTGGCACTCGACGTCGTCCACCTTGCCGCGGCAAGCTTGTGGCTCGGTGGGCTCCTTCTCCTGGCTTCGTTCCTCGTCGCACGAGCACCAGACGACCAGAAGCCCGAAGACCCTGCCCGCGTCACCCTGAAGGTCTCGACTGTCGCATTCATCGCGGTCGTGGTCATCGTGGGGACCGGGGTCTGCCAATCGATCCGGCAGGTGGGCAGCATCTACGCCCTGTTCCACACCACCTACGGGTGGACGCTCGTGGTGAAGATCCTCTTCGTCATCTTGCTCATCGGCTTGGGGGCACTGAGCCGGCGCATCGTGCATGGCGGCTGGGGCCTCCGGCATCCCGTTCGACCCCCAGTCACACCGGAGCATTCCGGTCAGCTCAGCAAGCTGCGCCGGTCCGTACTAGCCGAGATCGCCATCGCTCTGGTCGTCCTGGCCGTGACGGCGCTCCTGGTGAACGCGGTGCCAGCCAAGCAGGCCGCAGCGCTTCCGTTTTCGACATCGTTTTCGACACTGGGCGTGCAGGTGAACACGATCATCGACCCGGCCCGGGCTGGCGGGGGAAACACTGTCCATGTCTATGTCCTGAGCGGCACCGGCACTCCGAAGGCGATACCTGAGCTGGACATGACTCTCAGCCTTCCGGCCGAGAACCTTGGCCCACTAGCCATCCCGCTCGTGGTCGCCGGGCCCGGCCACTACAACGCCAACAACTTCGTCATCCCCGTGACCGGGAATTGGATCCTCCGGTTTACCGTCCGGACCGACGCCATCGATGAGCAGGTGGTGTCGGTGCCGTTGCCCATCCACTGACATCGACGCCTACACGCTGCACTCACCGCTTGAATTCGCCCCGCTTACCCACAGGTTCCATACGAAGGAGACCACATCACCATGAAGCGATCGATCGGACGACGCAGCCGAATCGCTGCACTCGGAGCAGGGGCCGTACTCGTGCTCACGACACTGTTCGCCACCCCCGCCTGGGCGCATGTCACCGTGCATCCCGACACGATTCCGGCAGGCACCGGGGACATCGAAGTCACCTTCCGGGTCCCGAACGAACGCGACAACGCCAACACGGTCGGAGTCCAGGTCTTCTTCCCGGCCAACTTGGCGCTGCTGACCGTCAGCGTTCTGCCCGTCCCCGGATGGACGGCCAAGGTGAACACGCAGACCCTGGCCAAACCCATCGCATCCGGGGACGGTCCGGTCAACCAGATCGTTACTGACATCACCTGGACAGCCACCGCTGGCGGCATCGCTCCCGGTCAGTACCAGGACTTCGCGGTAGCTGCCGGCCAGGCTCCCGACCAGACCGGAGACGTGATCTTCAAGTCGCTCCAGACCTACTCCTCGGGAGAGGTGGTCCGTTGGATCCAGGTCGCCTCGAGCCAGAATCCGAATCCGGACAACCCGGCGCCGGTGCTGACCCTGACCAATCCGACGCCAACTGCCGCCCCGGTCACGACTTCGGCTTCTTCCGGTTCGACCGAGGGACTGGCCATTGCCGCCCTCGTTGTCGCTGTCATCGGGCTTCTGGGAGTCATCATGCTGTTCGTGCGCGGTCGACGCAATGACCAGCAGGGCGAGGGATCAGAAGTGGCTTCGGGTGCGTCGGCCTCGGATGCGCCGACACCCTGACCAGGACCGCCAACGTGTGGCAGATCCAAGCCGAGTGGTCGAACGCCACTAACGCCTGCGCCCAGATGACCCCCTGATCGGCACGGGGGCATCACGGGTCGCGTCCTGACGTCGGCCCCGGATGTGTCGCACCCGACCGGTATGACTAACTGCATCGATGGTGCCGACGAGCGGCGGCCGGAGGAGGAGATCAGATGGGATCCATGGCCAAGGTGGAGTGCGACTCCTGTTCGGTGGCGTTGGAAGGCGCTGTCGGCATGGGGATGTTGGGCTACTCCTACACCTTCGTCGCCTGCACCGGCTGTAAGAAGCTCGTCCAGGTGTCCGGCTACCGCGGGGCATGGAGCGACGGGACGGAGCCAGTCGAAGATCTCGTCCCGCCACCCGAGGGCGACACGGGCATTCCGGAAGTGCTGATCTGTCCGAGGTGCAGGGGTGAGGCGCGGACCCTGTGGCCCGAGCCGTCGCCAGCGTCCGAAGTCAACGACGATCAGCACGCCGTCGAGCCACATGCTGACCTCGGTCCTTGCCCGAAGTGTCGGGTCGGGCGACTCCACGAGGTTCCTGGCGCATTTGGATACCTTCTCTGGGACTAAGCAGATCCCGGTTGATTCCCATTGTGGCCTCCTCGGCGGCATTGTGGAACGCGGTGTCTGGTGACTTGGCGAGTCGTGACGGCCTCTGCATGTCGGTGGACGCTGAGTTGTCGGTGACCGCCTCCTCGTGCGGCCACTGGTGACTGTCCCGAGTCGCTGGGGGCGTGCATTCGACCCGGCGGCTCGCCGCCGAGTCCTCCCCCGAAGGAGCACCACAGAGTCAGGCGCTCTGGGCGGTCGAGGACTGTTCGAGGCGGACCCACGCCAACGAGTTCCTCAAGACCACGTAGCCCAACGTGTCGAAGAGCTGGCGGCACCACCCCACACCCGATGCCCGATCCACCAGCAAGCTGCACTTGAACGAGGAGTTGAAGCTCTCGGCGTCGTTGCGCATGCCATAGAGGCAGGCGAAGTCCAGGTCGCCGGGTGGAATGCGACGCACGTGCTCGGGGGTGGTGTGTCGCTCGCCTGGGACGGTCAGATCGGCAGGTCCTGAGCCGGATACACCCATCCCGGGAACACGCCACATACGTGTTTTGAGGGCAGGGCGTGCTCCGGTTGGCAGGGATTCCGATGAGGGTAACCGCTACGCTGGGTTTGAGATGTCGAACCCGCACCCCCAGCCTTCGGGTGACAACAGCCTTGAGCTGCCGATTGCAGTGCTGCTGCAGCGCGCCAAGCCGTTGCCTCCCCATGACGAGATGGTGATTGACGATCTCACGCCTGACGAAGGCGCTGCATTCCTGGCCGCACTGGAGACGTGATCGCTCAGCCTCCCCGTGGCCCCGTCGTCATCGACACGGACGTGTTCGGAGCAGATCTGATCCCAGGTTCGCGCCTTGCCCAACGCTATGAGCCGATCATCGTCGGTCGGCCAGCGTTCATCTCGTTCCAGACTGCCGCCGAGCTCCGTTTCGGGGCACAGTTGCGAGGGTGGCAGCAGCCTCGGATGTTGAGACTCCAAGCCAAGATTGCGATGGCTGAAACCGTCCACACAGGGCCGTAGCTGATCTTCATCTCCGCCCAGCTACGCGTGAACTGCCAGAGGATCGGGCACGCACTGGGCCAGCGAGGTCACGATGCCGATCGTTGGATCGCCGCCACCGCCATCCGGCTCGGCATTCCCCTCGTTTCCAACGATGGAATCTTCCGTGATGCACCGGGCCTGCAGCTCGAAACACTCGCACCAGCCTGATCGGGAGGGCCAACCCCTGGAGCCGATGACGGCCTGCGTCGACCGCGACTTCCCCCACCGCCGCTCAACGTGGGCTCGACCAGTGGGCATCGGAATCTCGTTGTCGGCTGCCACCTTGACCGAGCGGGGCCAGGCGTAGCGGACCTCGTTGTCGGCCCGGACATCCCGGCCGCACACCACGGTGGCCATGGCCAGCGCCAGAGTCCCGACCCGGTCGGTGGCGGCAGGCTTGGTGGTCATGCCCCGTTCGGGGAGCAGGGCAACTGCTTGATGGAACAGCGGACTGGCCATCAGGATTTCGATCTTCTCGGCCGTCGCCAGATGATCGAAGTCGTAGGTGTAGATGGTGTTCATCGGTTCGTCCTTGTCTGTTGGGGACCGACAAGGAGTGTTCCGACGTGTCCCTTCAGCGCAATCGAGCCACCCAGAGGCGGCGCGTCTGTGGTGAGGGGTCACCAACTAGGAGGGGTGCAAGGAGTTCGGCATCGTGGGCGACACCTTGGGCTACACGAGAGGTGCCGCCGCTGAAAGCCAGGTCGTTGGCCGGACCGGGTCGAATGCGCCGCCAGGCGGGCGCCGGACAATCTGAAGTGCGGGTGGCACCGCCAGTAATCTCAGCCGTTCTCTTGCGAGTTATCCTGCAGTCCCGGGCCGTTAGCTCATCAGGTAGAGCAGGGGACTTTTAATCCCAAGGTGGAGAGATCGAGACTCTCACGGCCCACCAGTTCAGAGGTAGTTTTTGACCCCTCTGAACCCTCCGAACCTTGCTTCGTGACTGCAACTCCAT
>CAININ010000274.1 GCA_903849265.1 uncultured Acidimicrobiaceae bacterium | reverse complement strand
TCGCGTTCGATCACGTGGTCCACCTCGGCACCCTCGTACGTGCGCCAATGCCCGAGGCCGGCGATACCGTCCAACCACGAGGCCTGTTTGCGCAGCTCCCCAACGGCGAACGTTTCGACGAGGTGACCGAACTCGCTGCTGGCCGTAGCGTCCAAGGTGGCCAACGTCTCGGGGGTCAAGCGCAGCAGCATGGCGGCCACCCCGGAGTCGAGCACGTGCGGCTTCGGCTTTGCCACCGTGCGCGCAATGAGGGTCTTGCCCCACGACCTCAGCCGGTAGAGGAGAAACACCTTCTCCAGCAGACTCACGTAGCTCTCCGCCGTGACCGGGTGGAGCTTGACCGCCTCCGCGGCCTTGTCGATGTTCAGCACCTGAGCGGTCTGTCCGGCAAGGCGGCCGAGCAGGTCCGAGAGCTTGTCGCCTTGGCGCAGATTGGATAACTCGAGCACGTCGCGCTCCAACGTGAGCGTGACGTAGTCGCGCAGCCACCGGCGCTGGGCAGTGTCCGTCGTGGCACCGAGCGCCAATGGGAAACCGCCCCGACAGATGCGGCCGATGTACTCCTCCACCGTCGTGCCCGAGCGAGCTTGGGTGACTACGGCGCCCGGCTCCCTGAGGGCCACCTCAAGGAAGTCCTCTCGGACACCGGCCTGCTCCCCCTGGGAGAGCGGGTACACCGCCAGCGTGGTGAGCCGCCCGGTGAGAGCCTGCGCGGCAGTCGGCAGAGCGTCGTGGCGGGCCGATCCAGTGAGGACGAACCGGCCGGGAGCCGATCCCTTGTTGAGCTCGGCCTTGATGGCCTCGAGAATGATCGGCGCCTTCTGGTATTCGTCGACGCACACCAGTCCCTGCCCGGTGTTGGCCCGGGCTGGATCGGCACGGACCGCCTCTTGGATCGCCGGGTCGTCGAGGTCGATGATCTCGCCACCGCGCAACCGGGCCACCTCTCGAAGCAGCGTGGACTTGCCCACGGCACGAGGACCTTCCAACAGAACGACCGGGGCGTCTGCCATGAGTAGTTCTGCACGGGCCAAGGCCCGACGTTCGCGCACGGGTAGGTACTGTCCAGACATGGATGGATCTTGCCAAGACCTGTATTTGTTCGGGTCGCGAACTGTATTTGTTCGGGTCGCGAACTGTATTTTTTCGGACTGCGAACCGTATTTTTTCCGGGCCAATGCCGAGACGTCGCACTCCGCTACCCCCACTCCACGTGCATCAGGTGATCTGGGCGGGGTGGTCGCGTGTCGGCCCTTCAGGTGCGTGAAGTGGCGGCGTTTGCACCCCTCGGCCGGGCCTGGGCGTGGATGTGTCTTTGTAGGTACATCCAACTCACCAAGCTGGCGAACCACAGTGGAGATCACCCCTGCGCTGCCTCCATCGACTTGTCCCACACCCGGTTGAGGAGCCGAAGAAGGACGTCGGGCGGCTGCGCCCCAGGGATCCCGAACTTCCCGTCGACAACGAAGAACGGAACCCCGGTGCACCCGAGTTCGACAGCCTGGGCTTCGTCAGCACGGACCTCGGCTCCGAACTCGTCACCCGCCATGACGGCGTCGACCCGTGTTCGGTCGAGGCCGACCTCGACTCCGAGGTCGGCCAGCTCCGCCGGATCGGACACGGACCGGCCCTCAGTGAAGTAGGCGGCCAGGAGGCGCTCTTTCATGGCGCCGCCGAGCCCTTGGGTGTCAGCCAGGTGGATCAGCCGGTGGGCGTCGAAGGTGTTTCCGATCTGCACGTTGTCCAGGTGGTATTCGAGGCCTACCTTGGCGGCCAGCTCGGTCATCTGACGGTTGGCGGCGGTCGCCTCGTCGGGACTCATCCCGTACTTGCGCTGGAGGACCTCGTCCATGGACAGGTCCATCTGTTGGGGCGTGGACGCGTCGAGCTCGAAGCTGCGCCACTCCACAGTGACCTCGTCGGCATGGGGGAACTCGGCCAGTGCGGCCTCGAGGTTCCGCTTTCCCACGTAGCACCACGGGCAGACGACGTCCGACCAGATCTCGACCTTCATGGCTGCTCCCTTGATTCTCTGGTGATTCTCTTGACACCGCTCTCGGCGCCATTGCGCTGCGGCGCATCTCTGCCCCCGACGCTACCGGGACCCGGGCAGCGGTAACGTCGGACCATGATCTTCGAGCACGCACTGATCACCGTTCAGCCGGACTCGCAGGTGGAGTTCGAAGCCGCCATCACGAAGGCCCGAGAGGTGATGTCGGCCGCCCCGGGATTCTGCTCCTTTGCACTGCACCGTGGAATCGAGACTCCTGACTGCTATCTGCTGCTGGTCGGGTGGGAGACGGTGGAGGCCCACACCGAGGGCTTCCGGCAGTCCCCGGCCTTTGGCGAGTGGCGCTCGCACATCAGTCCGTTCTTCGCCTCGCCCCCCGAGGTCGACCACTACGACCCGATCGCCGGCCTGTCCTGACCTCTTCCGCTTTTTCAGTCTGAACCGCCCAGGTCCCATGCATGGGTGAGGTGACGGGAGAGTTCGGCTGGCGGGGTGCGGGCATTCAGCCCGCTGGTCGATGGCATCACGTAGGCGGGGCGACCCCCGATGGCTTCTGGCTGGACCCCAGACGTTGCCTTGCGGTCCACGACCGTCCGCCATCCGGACAGTCCCACGAAGCAGACGACGCCAGGTTGGAGCCATTCGACGAGTCGGGTGACGCGGTCGAACCCCGCTTCGTACTCGTCGCGGGTGACCTCTGCCGCCGTCCGCGTCGCCCGTTTGGCGAAGTCGGTCATACCCATGCCGGCGATCAGGGCGGCGACCGGGTCACGGTCGACGGTGACCAGACCGGCTGCTGTGGCGGCGGGCCAGAACCGGTTGCCGGGCCGGGCGTAGCCGACGCCGGCGTCAGCCGAGTAGATCGACGGGTTGATCCCGCAGACCAGCATCCGCATAGAGGGGCCGGCGGTGTCGGCCAGGGTGCGCATCCGTTCAACTGTGACGTGTACTGACCCGTCAGGTCGCGGTTCCGGCCGAGATGGCACGGCGAATCCTGCCCCGATCAGGAGTGCGATCAGTCGGTCCGCCGAGCCAGACCAGGGCACAATCAGATCCAAGGACGTGCCGACAGTCATCTGCCCGTGGGCGACGTGCAGGGTGAGCGGCAGCCGCTCGGCGGGCACCTCGGCGACCCGCCACTTCCAGGCCCCGTCTCGGGTCAACGGAGGCACTGGGGCGTCCGTCGTTTGGTGCCTTTGGGCATCGGGCGTGGAGGAATCGGATGCGGAGGTGCCTGGCACGAGCCGATCGTATGGGTGAGCGGACCAGCGTGCGGCACCTGGTCCACTTCTTTCGCTGGCGACTCCGCTCAGGCCAGACTCTCCACGGATCTGGCCTCGCGTC
>CAININ010000273.1 GCA_903849265.1 uncultured Acidimicrobiaceae bacterium | reverse complement strand
TCGATGATCTTCTGGACGTCGACCCGTTCGATGATCTTCTCGACATCGACCCGTTCGATGATCTTCTCGACATCGACCCGGTTGATGATCTTGTCGACGTCGACCCGGTTGATGAGGGAGTCCACGTCGACCTTGGACACGATGGCATCGATGTCGACCTTGGTCAGCAGTGCATCCATGTCGACCTTGGAGACCAGGGCGTTGATGTCGATGGCCTCGATCACGAGTCCCACCACCCGCTCGGCGATGGCCTCGACCATGCCCTCCATCCGGCCCGAACCGGGCAGCGGGCTCACGTCGCCTCGGACACAGTGGCGAGCTCCATCTGGGTAGTTTCCCATCGGTAGAGCCCCTCGTGAGGGACACCCGGTGCGTGCGGGCCCTGTGCGGGCTCCGTCAGGAGGTGGAAGATGCCTTCAGGACCTCGAGGGCGCGGTCAGCGTGCACGTTCATCCGCACCTCGCTCTGGATCACATCGAGCACCGTGAGGTCCGATCCGATCACGAACGTGGCCCGCTTCGTTGGTGACAGCTTGGTGAACCGCCGCCGGACGCCGAACTGCGTGGCGACTGCTCCATCGGGATCCGACAGCAGGGGATAGTCGAACTCGTGCTTGTCGGAGAACTTCTTCTGCTTGGCCACGTCGTCGGCGCTGATCCCCACCCGCTGTGCCCCGACGGCCTCGAACTCGGACTTCATGTCCCGGAAGTGACAGCTCTCGATGGTGCACCCCGGGGTCATGGCTGCGGGGTAGAAGAACAGGACCACCGGGCCCGAGGAAGCGAGGTCGCTCAGCTTGCGGGGGACGCCGTCCTCATCCGCCAGCTCGAAGTCCGGTGCCTTGTCGCCTTTGTCCATGCGCCGAGGCTAGCCACGGGGGCGCACCTGCGCTCCGATGGTCGCGCCTGTGGATGGAAGGCAATCCGGCAATGCCCTCAGCCGAGGCAACGACCGGTCGGGCACTCCCGAATCCGCCTGAGCAAAACGGCTGGCGCTCTAGGATGGGTGACGCGCCACTGCCGGAGTGAGTTCTGCCGGACTCGCACGCCGACCGCACGGCTCGCACGTGGATTGGTGGCCCCCATCCTCACGCGAACACCAGACGGGACCGCATACATGCCGATCGCCATCGAAGTAGAGAATCTGCAGAAGACCTTCAAGGGTAAGCGCGAGGTGCGCGCCCTCGACGGGGTCAGCTTCGCCGTCGAAGAGGGCACCGTGTTCGGCCTCCTCGGACCCAACGGGTCTGGAAAGACCACCGCCGTGCGGGTGCTCACCACCATCCTGCGGGCCGACGCCGGGACGGCCCGGGTCCTCGGCCACGACGTACAGAAGAAGGCGGCGCTGGTGCGCACCCTGATCGGGCTGGCAGGCCAGTACGCAGCAGTCGACGAGAACCTGACCGGCCGGGAGAACCTCCGGATGGTCGGCAACCTCAACCACCTCCCCCGCGACGTCGTCGCCCGGCGAGCGGTCGAGCTGCTCGACCAGTTCAACCTGTCCGATGCCGGTGATCGTCCGTTGAAGACCTACTCGGGCGGAATGCGCCGTCGCCTCGACCTGGCCGCCGCCTTGGTGGCCCGGCCCACCGTCCTGTTCCTCGACGAGCCCACCACCGGCCTCGATCCCCAGAGCCGCAACGACCTGTGGGAAGTCATCGAGCGACTGGTCGGCGGCGGAACCACGGTCCTGTTGACGACCCAGTACTTGGAAGAGGCCGACCGACTGGCCAGTTCGCTGGCCGTGATCGACAACGGCAAGGTCATCGCCGAAGGCACGCCCGAGTCGATGAAAGCCGATCTTGGTGCCACCGTGCTCGAAGTCGGGCTGCCGTCCATCGACGACGCAGCGCGGACCGGTGTCATCCTCGACGGACTGGGGACCCATGCCGCACTGGTCAACGGCACCGTGGTGGAGGTCACCGTCGACGAAGGCCCCCAAGCGGCGATGGCCGCCCTGCGGGCCCTCGATTCCGCTGGTATCGCCCCGCAGTCGTTCAACTTGCGCGAGCCGAGCCTCGACGACGTGTTCCTGTCGCTGACCGGGCACCGGACCGAAGAGGTGGTGTCGGACGACGACGGAGACCTCAGCCCGAGGCAGAAGCGCAAGAAGAAGCGGCTGGAGGAGCTAGCGGAAGCGCTTCCCGTAGGGACAGGAGAGTTCTCATGACCACCGCCACCTTCGCCCCCGCGGCTCCGGCGGCAACGAAGTCGCCGGGCATGGCGTCTGGTCTGCGCTGGCTCCTGTCCGACACCGCCACCCTGACCCGTCGCAACCTGCTGGCTGTCACCCGCATCCCCGAGGCGCTGTTCTTCTCCACCGTGCAGCCCATCATGTTCGTACTGCTGTTCCGGTACGTATTCGGCGGGTCGATCCACACCGATGCCACCAGCTACGTGAACTACCTGATGCCGGGCATCTTCGTGCAGACGGTCGCCTTCGGGGCCGTGAGCACGAGCATCGGCCTAGCCGAAGACCTGCAGAAGGGGCTCATCGAGCGGTTCCGGGCGCTGCCGATGTCCCGGGGGGCGGTGCTGCTCGGTCGCACGACCGCCGACCTCATCCGCAACATCTTCGTGATCACCATCATGACCATCGTCGGTGTGCTCGTCGGCTTCCGGCCGACCACCGGGGTGCTCCACTACCTGGCCGGCATCGGCATCATCCTCCTGTTCGCCTACGCCCTGTCCTGGGGGTTCGCCATCGTCGGGCTCTCCGCCCCGAACAGCGAGACCGCCCAGGTCATGTCCTTCCCGCTCATCTTTCCGCTGACGTTCATCTCGTCGGCCTTCGTCCCCGTGGCCAACATGCCGAGCTGGCTCCAGGGCTTCGCCACCTACCAGCCGGTCAGCGTGACGGTCAGTGCCTGCAGGTCATTGATGCTCGGGGCATCATCGACAGGCACAGGACGCAGCACCGGCTTCTGGGTGGTTCAGTCGTTGGCATGGTCCGTCGTCCTGCTGGTCGTGTTCATTCCGCTCGCCATCCGCAAGTACCGCACCCGCACCTAACGCGGGGGAACCTCCCGCCAGGAATTCCGGTCCTGGCAGACGGGGCAGAATAGGGGCATGGCACAGACCTCCTTCTCCCCTGACTCGTTCGGCGCCCGCGGCAACCTCCAGGTCGGCGACGCCAGCTACGAGATCTTCCGCATCACCGCGCTGGCTGATCGCTTCGACGTCGCCCGCCTGCCGTACTCGATCAAGGTCATCTTGGAGAACCTGCTCCGCCACGAGGACGGGGTGGCCGTGACCGCCGCCGACATCGAGGCCGTGGCCGGATGGGGCGTCGAGCCCGAGCGCCACGGCGTGGGCGGCACCGACGCCGCCGAGATCGCCCTCACCCCCGAGCGGGTCCTCATGCAGGACTTCACCGGGGTGCCCGGCGTCGTCGACCTGGCCGCCATGCGCGATGCGCTGAGCGCACTCGGTGGTGACCCGTCCAAGGTCAACCCGCTGGTCCCGGTCGAACTGGTCGTCGACCACTCGGTGATCGCCGAGTCGTCGGGGACCTCGGCATCCTACGACGAGAACGTAGACGTCGAGTACCAGCGCAACATCGAGCGCTACCAGCTCCTGCGGTGGGCCCAGCAGGCCTACGACGGCTTCCGGGTCGTGCCCCCGGGCATGGGCATCTGCCACCAGGTCAACCTCGAGTACCTGTCGCGTGTGGTCTTCGCCACCGACGACGGGCAGGCTTACTGCGACACCCTGGTGGGCACAGACAGCCACACCACCATGGTCAACGGGCTCGGCGTCCTCGGCTGGGGCGTCGGCGGTATCGAGGCCGAGGCGGCCATGCTCGGCCAGCCGCTCTCGCTCCTGCTCCCCCCGGTGGTCGGCTTCCGCCTGACCGGCGAGCAGCCGGCTGGCACCACCGCGACCGACCTGGTCCTCACCATCACCAAGCTGCTGCGTGCGCACGGCGTGGTCGGCAAGTTCGTCGAGTTCTTCGGACCCGGTGTGGCGTCGGTGCCGCTGGCCAACCGGGCCACCATCGGCAACATGTCCCCCGAGTACGGCGCCACCTGCGCCATGTTCCCCATCGACGGGATCACGCTCGACTACCTGCGGTTCTCCGGACGTGAGGACAGCCATGTCGACCTCGTCGAGGCCTACGCCCGGACCCAGGGCATGTTCCACGACCCGGACGGACCGGAGCCGGTCTTTTCCGAGCTGGTCGAGCTCGACCTCTCCACGGTGGTGCCGAGCATCGCCGGACCAGCCCGACCCCAGGACCTGGTGCGCCTCGACGAAGCGGCCCCGACCTTCCGTACCGCCCTCGGCCGCGACGCTCGCAGCCACGCTGCTGCCCTTGCGGATGGGACGACAGCGGAGATCGGCGACGGCCACGTGGTGGTCGCCGCCATCACCTCGTGCACCAACACGTCGAACCCGCAGGTGATGGTGGCCGCCGGCCTGGTGGCCCGCAACGCTGTCGCTCGGGGCCTCGACTCCAAGCCGTGGGTCAAGACGACCTTGGCGCCGGGCTCCCGGGTCGTCATGGACTACCTGGATCGGGCCGGTCTGACCGAGCCGCTGGCCGCCATCGGCTTCGACCTCGTCGGCTACGGCTGCACCACCTGCATCGGCAACTCGGGGCCCCTGCTGGCCGGCGTGTCCGAGGCCATCCAAGCAGGCGATCTGTCGGCTGCCTCGGTGCTGTCGGGAAATCGGAACTTCGAGGGTCGGATCCACCCCGACGTCCGCATGAACTACCTGGCCTCGCCCCCGCTGGTGGTGGCCTACGCCCTGGCCGGCAGCATGGACATCGACGTGACCACCGAGCCGCTCGGCATCGGGTCCGATGGAGCGCCGGTGTACTTGGCCGACCTGTGGCCGAGCGCCGACGAGGTGACCGAGGCGGTCCGGACGTCCCTGACCTCCGACATGTTCCGCCAGCGCTACGGCTCGGTGTTCGAGGGCGACGAGCGGTGGCAGGCCGTCGACACGGCGACCGGGGACACCTTCTCGTGGGACACCTCTTCCACCTATGTTCTCCGGCCCACGTTCCTCGAAGGACTGTCCATGACGCCCGCCCCGGTGACGGACGTACAGGGTGCTCGAGTGCTGGCCAAGC
>CAININ010000272.1 GCA_903849265.1 uncultured Acidimicrobiaceae bacterium | reverse complement strand
GAGATCCGACCGCCGCACGCCGGACAGCCCACGGCATCGTCGTGCCAGACCTGTCCGGCACCGACCCACAGGACCGATGGAGCCGTGGCGGCTGCAAACGCAACCATGGGATCGTCCGCATTGGCCACGACCAGCGTTCCGACGGTGCCAGCCCCCGGTGCGCGCAGGCCGCCGAGCGCCGAGCGCCACTTGTCGACCAACATTCGGACCTCGGCAATCCGGTCAAGCTGATCGCGCGAGAGGTTCAACAGGACGATGACCTCTGGAGACGTATCGGTCACGAGCCGACCGAGGTATCCCTCGTCCACCTCGAGCACGGCCACTGGGGCGTCTGGCGCCCCGGCCAGTGCAGCCACATGGCCGGCCGGCATGTTGGATCCCGTGTCGTTGCTGACTACGGATGTGGTGTCGTCGGTGCTGACCAATGCCGTGGCCAGCAATCGCGTCGTAGTGGTCTTGCCGTTGGTGCCCGACACCAGTGCGACACGACGGCCGACGGCAAGTGTCGTGAGCAGACCTGGGTCGATCGCCAGACCAGCCCGCCCTCCGGCCACAGTGCCGCTCCCCCGCCCGAGCAGACGCGACGTGCGGTTCACGGCGGAGACGGCGAACACCGCCACCAATGCCCGGGAGCCCCCGCGACGCCGCTCGGACTCCGTTGTGGGTCGGATGCTCACGCGGACGGTCGGGTGGCGGCCAGTTCCTCATCGGTCGGAACGTGCTGGTGACGCGCCTCGTCAGGAAGAAGGTCGGCGACGGCGGCCATGATGGCGGCTGTGTCCTCGACTGCATCCGTGCGGCCTATCGACACCGGAGGGCCCACTGTGACGGTCACCCGGGGAGGATGCTGGAGGTTGGTAACGTTCGGCACCTTGGAGGACCGGGGCCATACCTGTTCGGTACCCCAGACACCGATGGGGATCACCGGTGCGCCAGTTTCGGCGGCCAGACGTGCGGCACCGGTCTTGCCGTGGAGGATCGGGTCGAAGAACGCCTCACCCCGCGGAATAGTGCCCTGAGGGAGTACGAAGACGGCCTCACCGGCGTGCAGGGCGGCTATGGCCTTGCGCATCGAGTCACCCGGTGCGCTGTCCCGGTCGACCGGGATCCCACCGAGCGCCCGGGCAAGTTGCCCCACCACGGGGGCGTCGAACAGCTCTTGTTTTCCCATGAAGCGTGTCGGGCGGCGGATCTTGGCGGCCACCAGGCCCAGGGCGGCCACGTCGAAGTAGCTCCGGTGGTTCGAGACCAGGATGACCGGACCATCGGCAGGCACGTGCTCCACCCCGTTGACGGTGAAGCGCGCATAGGGGAACGACTCGGGACGGAGGACGAGGCGCAGCAGATCGTAGGGTTCGAGCCCGACGACCGACGGTACGCCTGGTGGCCGGTCCCAGTGCTCGAGCGGCCAGCGTCGAGCCAGGGCGACAGCGGTGAGCCTCGGGTCGGCATTGAGGGGATGCGGGTGGCCGACCGCGCTGAGTAGCGGCACATCGAAGACGCTGTCGGAGTAGAGGTGACACTCAGCCATGTCGATAGAGCGCTCGGCCGCCCACACCCGTGCCTTGTCCCGCTTGCCCGTGCCCCAGGCGAATTTGCCGATGAGCCGGCCGGTGTAGGCACCGTCTACCTCTTCGTAGCGGGTGGCGATCACGTCATCGAAGTCGAGGGCCTCGGCCAGCGGGGTCACCAGGTCGAGAGGTGAAGTGGTGGCGAGCACGATCAGTCGGCCCTCGGCCCGGTGCGCCCCAAGCGCTTCGAGGGCCCAGGGCTGGACCAGGTCGATGAGAGAGTCGACGGCTGCCTCGCCAGCCCGGCGCACCGCATCGGCCGAGCGGCCCTTCATCAGGCGGGCAGCAGCGCGGGCGAGGCCCATAAAGGGCACCGTCTCGCCGAACGAGTTGTAGAAGCCATAGAGGTACCGCTCGCCGGGGAGGGATCGGCCGGCCGGCAGCACGCCCTCGGCCACCATGGCGGCTTGCAGGATCGGCCCGCTGGCCGAGCCGATAAGCGTGCGGTCGAGGTCGACGAAGACTGCACCGGTGGCGTCGCTCATCCCCTCAACCTACCGCCAGGGAACAAGCCCCGTGGTGTCCAAGAAGGGCCGATCCAGGGAGAACTGCCTCTAGACGCGGCAAAGGGACCACCGGGGGGGAGAGGTGGTCCCTTCGCACTGACACAACAAGGAAAGGAGGGGGATTCCTAAGTCCTGTGGTCGCAGAACCAAATGTATACAACCGCGAGCAATCAGTCAAGCAGTTTGTCTAGATACCTGTTATCGTTTTATGCGATGGAACTCAGACACCTACAAGCGCTGACGGCGATCAGTGACCATGGGACGTTTTCGGCGGCGGCCGAGCATCTCGGCACGGTGCAGTCCAATATTTCGGCCCACGTGGCCCGGTTGGAGAAGGAGCTCGGCGCTCCGCTCATCGACCGGGCAGACGGCCGCCTCACCGAAGAGGGCACCGTGGTGGTGGCCCGAGCCCGGCGGATCCTGTCCGAGCTCGACGCCCTCCTTTCCGACGTGGCCGCATGTAAAGACGAGGTCACCGGCACTGTGCGGGTGGGAATGATCGGCACCACCGCCCGGTGGCTCGTCCCCCGGCTCATGGACGCGGTGACCCAGCGTCACCCGAAACTGCGCCTCGTGATCGTAGAGGGCACCACCACCGGCCTCGAGCCTCAACTGGCGAACGGGCAGCTCGATCTGGCCGTGCTCCATCTGCCGGTCAGCGGGCGGGACCTGGTGACGCGGCTCCTCTTCGAGGAGGACCTGATGCTGGTCGTGCCTGAAGGGCATGCACTCGCCGGAGACGACCGTCCGCTCGGCCTCGAGGACCTGGCTGACCTGGAGCTTCTACTGCCGCTGCCTGGTACGTCGTTCCGCGACGAGCTCGACGCACTCACCCGGCCGCTCGGCATCACCCTCCTGCCCGCTGCCGAGATCGACGGGCTCCGACTCATCGCCTCGTTGACCTTCGAGGGATACGGGCCGGCGATCCTGCCGGCTACAGCGATCCCCGCCATCCTGGCCGACCGGTTCCGGCCGGTTCCTGTCGTTGGACTACCCCGTCGACGTGTCGGCGTGGCCCAGCGGAGCCGTGGTCTTCCATCAGCACCCACCCGTGCGCTGATCGAACTCCTCGGCTCCACCGTGGCCCAGCCCGAGGGCCGGCCCCGGGGACTGCACCTCCCGGACTGAGTCAGCTCGCACTCGTTCCAGAAGCCCGACCAAGGTGTGGGTCCTGGTGCCGCTCAGGCCTTCGCCCGGCGTGAGACGCACTGGGCACTGTGTCGTAGGCCCTTGTGCATGAGTTGGTTGCCGTGTCGACGTGGTCGATAGGTCGCGGCCTTCGGACCCATGGTCGCCCGTCTGGCGAACATCCCGACGACATGGGTGTTACACCCCCCTGCAACGATTTCCCCATGGCGCTCGCCACCCTGTCCGACGCACTTCCCAACCCGTTCCCGCCTCCTGCGGTGCCGCATGTCCAAGGCGGCCTGGCGGCCCGGGCGTCCTCGCTGATCGTGGACATGCGGTCGCTTGTGGCCGTCCTCGTTCCCGAGGACCTGTCTGGCCGTGATGCTGCTGCGCTCTATGGCGACTTCGCTCATCTGGATCGCCTGGTGACTGCAGCCAAGACCCTCCTCGCTCCTCGGATCGCAGACACGGGTCATTGGAAGACCGAAGGCCACAGCTCCCCGGCCAGCCTGCTCGCCACCTTGGAGGGCGGCACCGCCGGCCAGGCCAAACAGACCCTCGAGACCGGCCAGCGCCTG
>CAININ010000271.1 GCA_903849265.1 uncultured Acidimicrobiaceae bacterium | reverse complement strand
GGGTGAAACTGAGGCAGGTAGAACGCCAAGACTTCCATGTGCGGCCGATTCCTCTCCCAGAGGGCGCAACGTTGGTCGCCCTCGCCCCTGTCGACTGACGGTGAGAGTGTACTGTCCCCGACCCGACCGCTGTATCGCTCCCTGGCGTCACCGTGGCCGTTCGCCCGGACGGAGTCCGACAACAGCGTGTGCAAGGTCAGCTTCGGTCCGGACCGAGTCCGAATGAGAGGGGTCCGGACTCCCTCGCCAGCACGGCAACCCGTGGACGGGGGAGCTCGGGGTGCAGCTCGGCCCCGATGACCATGGCTTCATCCGGGTCCCAGGCCTCGATCTCCTCTGACGTGAAGTCGAAGCGACCGATCCGGCCCCACATGACGATGAATCGGTTGGGCCCGGCCATAGGGGACGAGCGTACCGGCGCCATTCGGCGATCCGGCGACGGTCCACTGGAGCCGCTAGCCGGTGATCGTCCAGTGAAGTGTCGCTGCCGCCGACGCATTGTTGGCCGGGTCTGCGGCGTAGGCGGCTACCGAGTGGGCCCCGACGGTCAGACCAGTGAAGGTGATGCCTGACACGCACGGCGAAGGAACTCCACCGTCAAGGGCGCAGTAGTAGGTGAAGTGCTTGTTGTCGGGATCTGTTGCTTTGAACGTCACCTTCTTCGAGGTGGCCTTGGTGGGCTTCGTCGGTATCTTGGTCTTGATGGTGATCGTCGGAGCCGTGGTGTCGGCGTTTGGGCCTCCCGGAAGGTTGAGGGCCACCATCTGATTGCCGATCAGGTTCCCGACGTCAGTGGCGACCGGAGCCGAGTCGTTGATCGGAAGTGCTTCATGCGTCTCCGGGTCGTAGGCCCCCGTGTACTTGTAGTACTCGTAGCGCTGCACCACCGAGTTGTCGTTGGGGTTCACCTGGAACTGATTGGACAGCTGCTGGGCGAGGGATCCCCCGGCCCCCGGCTGGAGGATGGCCCAATCTGTCTCGACCGACGTCGGCACTTCGCTGTCCCCGGTGACAAGGTGCCCGAGGTCAGCCTTCGAAACGGACTGCGACATGTAGACCTTGGCCCAGATGGCGTCGCCGAGCTGCGGGTCTGCCGGGTTGTCCGAGGCGTTCACGACCGCTTGGACCACCGGCTGCTGGTTGGCGGCACCGACCGGAGCAGGGGTCAGGTTGAACGCCGGAGCAGGAACAGTCACGCTGCCGCTCGTGGCATGGACCAGTTGGCCGGGCTGGCTGGGGCTGGCGGTGAGCCAGTTGTAGACGATGTTGGTCGGTGTAGCGCTCAGGCCCAGCCCGAAATGGTCACATCCATCGGTCAGATAGGTGAGTGATCCGCCCGTCCAGCACTGGTGCCCCATCGTCGGCGTGATGACCGCCGGGGCCTGCGGGGTCCCCGCCTGCCATGTCTGGCTCGATGCGTCGTACGCGCTGGCATAGGTGACCATCGTGCCGCCGGAGAACGCAGTGACGGTGGGGTTTCCGTACCGTTCGTAGGGGGCACCGAACAGGCTGATCACGTCTGTCGGCGCGATGCCGTCGAGCTCGATCTCGAACCCGTGAGTCTCCTGGCCGGTGTCGTTGAACACATCGAAGTTCGAGAGGGTTCCGAACTGCTGAGGGGTCGTTGCCGCAGCCCGGGACGTACCAGGAAGGCCTGATACCGAGATGACCGCCCCGGTGACCATGATCACGGCAGCACCCAGTGCAGCCATTCGATGAACTCGTCGCAAGATACGCACCCTTCGTTTCGTCGGCAGTGACAACCGCACGCCCGTTCTACCGCAGCACGTGTGAGGTGGCGGTAATCGGCTGGCCAACACTCGGTGAACTGTCGAACTCAATCTGCGTGGTCGAACCTAGCAACTCCATAGGGACTTCTGTCGACCGAGGTTGCTGCACGCGCCGCTGACGCACGGTTCTGCATTCAGAGCGGACCGAAACGACAGCGCCCACCCCATCGGGGTGGGCGCTGTGATGAGACTTCCAAGGCACCCCTGTCGGCAACGACAAGGGTGAACCTGAGGCGACTACTTCTTTGACTCCCAGAACATTGCGTCGATGGCAGCGATCTCGGCCAGGAGCCGGTCGGCCACGGCCACGTCGCTGGTCTTCTTGGTCTCGCCGGCCGTCTTGGTGGCCTTCCAGAACATGTCATGCAGGTTCGGGAAGCGCTCGAGGTGCTCGGGCTTGAAGTAGTCGGTCCACAGCACCCACAGGTGGTGCTTGACGAGCTCGGCCCGCTCCTCCTTGATGATGGCGGCACGGATCTTGAAGGACTCGTCCTCCGAAGCGTTGGCCTTCTCCATGGTGGCCTTGACCGACTCGGCCTCGATCCGGGCCTGCGCCGGGTCGTAGATGCCGCACGGCAGGTCGCAATGTGCGTGGACGGCCATGGGGGGCGACACGCGGTCGGCCAGTGCGAGCAGGTGGTCTGCGATGCGCATAGGTGCTCCTCTTTTCTGTGTTCGATGTTCGTGGTCCTGTGTGGACGGGTGGCTCTTGGGCGCCCGTCCCGGGCGTGGCTTGCGCCGACCCGTCTGATACAGAGTGGGGGATGGGCCCCGACGTCGCCACCTTACCCAGTCAGGACAGGGTCACGCCCCGACGACGCCGCCTCGCAACGACGTGCTTCCTGCTCTTGTCGTCCATGGCCCTCTGGCGCGTTGTCGTCAGGTCGCTGCGCCGGGTGGAGGTCGTAGGCGGGTCGATGGCCCCCACGTTCCTCGCCGGAGACCGCCTCTTGGTCCTGGCCCGACCGTTCGGCCCGCCGCCGTGGCCCGGTGTCGGGTCGGTGGTGGCCGTGCCCGACCCGAGGGACGCCGGTCGCATCCTGATCAAGCGGGTGGCCTCTGTCGACCGACAGGCCGGCCTGCTCGAGGTGCGTGGTGATGACCCCGCGGCCAGCACCGACAGCCGCGCCTTCGGCCCGGTCCCGCGGGCCTCGGTGGTCGGTCGGGTCGTGTACCGATACGCCCCCGCAGGTCGGACCGGCCCTGGACCCTGGCCCAAGGGGTACGATCGACGGTGATGCCGAGCACCCCGGACAACCTCAGCCGTCTTCTTGCCCCGACCTACCTCGACGACATCGATGAGGTGTCGATGGAGGACCTCCGCCGCATGCGCACCGAGTGCCAGGAGGCGGAGTCGGAGCTGTCCTTCCTGCGCCGCCTGGTTCAGGGCCGCCTCGACCTGGTCCACGCCTTCATCGAACGCCCGGCTGGCTCGCCAGCCCCGGACCTGTCGAGCGTCGTCGACAACCTGGCCGGGATCATCGCCGGGCCCCGCGGTACCCGAGGCCCTGGGCGCAATCCCGTCCTCCACACCCCGGATACCGAAGACATGGCTGGCCTGACCGTGGAACTCGACGCCATCTTGGGTGCCGACGACATCGCCCGGCTGGGCGACCTCGACGAGGGTGAGCTCGGCGATCTCGCCGACAGGCTGCGCGTGCTCGAGAACCGGGTGTCGGCGGACCGACTGGGAATGTTCGGACGGATCGACACCCTGCAGGCCGAGCTGGTCGAGCGCTACAAGTCCGGGCGCGCCACGGCGGACGGCCTCCTGTCGTGACTGATCCGGTCGGCCACGACGGCGACCGGTTCGTCAAGGAGCTGCCGGAACGCTTCAACGAGCTCGGGTCGTTCATCCGAGAGCAGCGCAGCTCGGCACGGCTCTCGTTGCGGCGTCTGTCCGAGCTGGCTGGGATCTCGAACCCGTACCTGAGCCAGATCGAGCGAGGCCTGCGCCGGCCCTCAGCCGAGATCCTCCAGCAGATCGCCAAGGCCCTCCGGATCTCGGCGGAGACGCTGTACGTCCAGGCCGGGATCCTCGAACGCCCGACGGGAGACACCGACCTGTCGAGGCACATCTTCGCTGACCAGCACCTGACCGAAGAGCAGCGCCAAGCGCTCATGCGCATCTACCTCTCCTTCCGCCACGAAAACGACAATTTCGTCCGGCCCGAGGGCGATATCGCTTCGGTCCCACAACCGACCGACGTCCAGGCTCCGGAATCCTCTGGCTCGGTCGGCCCAGCCGCCGCCGCGGGCTGAGCCAGTCCCTCCCGGTAGGATCGGCGCCGCATGAGGCGACTCGCAGTTCTATCCCTGCATACGTCACCACTGGCCCAACCCGGCACCGGGGACGGCGGGGGCATGAACGTCTACGTGCGCGAGTTCTCGTCTGCCCTGGCCCGTGCCGGAGTGGAGTGCGATGTGTTCACCCGGGCCTGGTCCGACGACCTCGCCCCGGTCATGGATATCGAGCCCGGATTCCGGCTCCACCACATCGCTGCCGGCCCACCTGCCTCACTGCCCAAAGAAGCGCTGATCGACGTCGTCGACGAGTTTGCCGACGGGGTGCTCAAGTCGATGACGACCCCGGGGATCCGCGGAGGCGGCGAAGAACTCCCGTACGACGCCGTCCATGCCAACTATTGGTTGAGCGGAATCGCAGGTCACACGATCAAGCACCAGCTCGACCTGCCCTTGGTCTCGACGTTCCACACCCTCGACCGGGTCAAAGCGGAGGACAGCCCCGAAGAGGTAGAGGCACATTCGCGCCACATCCGAGCCGAGGCCGAGGCGTCAATCATCCGCTGTTCGGACACGGTCCTCGCCTCCTGTTCGGTGGAGGCTGCCCAGATCACGGAGCTGTACGGAGCTGATCCGTCGCGTATCCGCATCGTCGCCCCCGGGGTCGACCATGCCTTCTTCGGCCCCGGTGACCGC
>CAININ010000270.1 GCA_903849265.1 uncultured Acidimicrobiaceae bacterium | reverse complement strand
GTGGCAGCCGACATGCCGCCAGCCACGCCCCCGACCACGATGACCCGGAGCCCCGAGCTGCCAAGTGGCTGCGCAGCCATCGCTGTCTCGGTGCGTTCGGTCTCCGTCGTCATCGTCCACGTCCTCGCTAAGGGGAATTCGCCTCTGGTCAGCATACCCCATTGGGTATTAGATGAACCCGATACGAAAGGCGTGGCTGTCGACGCGAGGAGTCGCACTGATGCATCGAATCGTCATCCTGGGAGGCGGCACGGGTGGGACGCTGACGGCCAACCGGCTGCGGAAGGCGTACCGCCAAGATGAGGCGTCGGTCACGGTCGTCGACCAGGACGACACCCATCTATACCAGCCGGGGCTCCTGTTCGTGCCGTTCGGGCTGGCGCGCCCCGACGACATCACGCGGCCGCGTGGCCGCCAGCTCCATGACGGGATCGAGTACCGCGCCACAGGAGTCGACCGGGTGGAGACCGAGCGCCGTGAGGTCGTCTTGGAGGATGGCAGCACGCTCGGATACGACGCCTTGGTCGTGGCCACCGGCTCGGTCCTGGCCCCCGAGGAGACCGACGGTCTCACCGGACCTGGGTGGATGGAACGCGTCTTCACCTTCTACACGCTCGACGGAGCGGTCGGCCTCGAGCAGGCATTGCAGCGGTTCGACGGGGGCCGTCTGGTGGTGAACGTGGTCGATATGCCGATCAAGTGCCCGGTGGCCCCGCTCGAGTTCTGCTTCCTGGCCGACTGGTACCTGCGCGAACGGGGCATACGGGACGCGGTGGACCTCACCTATGTCACGCCGCTGGATGCGGCGTTCACCATGCCGATCGCCGCACAGCGGCTGGGAGGGATGCTGGCGGATCGGCACATCACGCTGGTCACCGAGTTCAATACCGGTGCAGTGGACGGGGCGGGCGGTCGTCTCATCTCGTACGACGATCGAGAGATCGGGTTCGACCTGGCCGTGGTGGTGCCAGCACACAACGGTGCGCCGTGTATCGCCAGGTCGCCGGGGCTCGGCGATGAACTCGGATTCGTCCCGACCGATCAGCACACCTTGCAGTCGTCCGTGGCCCCAGAGATATTTGCCGTGGGGGACGCGGCGTCGCTTCCGATCTCCAAGGCCGGCTCGGTCACCCACTTCGAGGGCGAGGTGTTGGTGGAGAACGTGCAGCGGTTCCTTGCTGGGGAGCCCCTCGATGCCTCGTACGACGGCCACGCCAACTGCTTCATCGAGACGGGCTTCCACAAGGCGATGCTCATCGACTTCAACTACGACGTAGAGCCCCTCCCCGGCCATTTTCCTGGACCGGTCGGGCTCCCCCTGATGCAAGAGACTCATCTCAACCACCTCGGCAAGTTGATGTTCCAATGGCTCTACTGGCACACCCTCCTCCCCGGACGGGACATCCCCGGGGTCCACAGTTCCATGCCGATGTCAGGAAAGAGACAGCCGTCCGAAACACGAGAAGGAGCAGCACTATGACCGTCGACACCATCGCCGGAATACCTGTGGACGTGAACGAAGAAGGGTTCTTGACCGACGCCTCCGAATGGAATGAGGACATCGCTGTCGATCTCGCCCGTCGGGAGGGAATCGACCCGCTCACCGATCGACACTGGGAGGTTCTCCGGTTCATGCGTGCCGAGTACGAGGCCAAGGGCACTGGGCCGACGGTCCGCATACTCGGCAAGACCTCCGGCGTTCCTGTCAAGGAGCTCTACCAGCTGTTCCCCAAGGGTCCAGCGAAGTTGGCGGCCAAGATCGCCGGAATTCCCAAGCCCCGCGGCTGCATCTGAGGGGCACCACAGTCCGACCACAGGCAGTCCGACCACACAGAGGAGCGTGCATCATGGGCGACACGATCGAAAAGGTGTCGATCATCATCTCCAAGGGATCCCTCGAGGGGATCTACCCCGGCCTCATCATGGCCAACGGGGCCCGAGCAGAAGGCATCGAGGCCAACCTCTTCTTCACATTCTTCGGCCTTGACGCCATCCATGCCAAGCGGCTGGAGCACATCAAGGTGGCTTCCGTGGGCAACCCGGGGATGCACATGGCCAGTCTGATCGGCGTCCTTCCCGGGATGTCAGCCATCGCCACCCACATGATGGAGAAGAAGATGGAGGCGTTCGACATTCCCGGTATCCCCGAGTTCATGGAACTGATCGGCGATACCGGCGCTGGGATCTACGCCTGCAAGGCGTCGGTCGACCTGTTCGGCTTCACCAAGGATGACTTCATCCCACAGGTCGAGGACATCATCACGGTGGGCGAGTTCTACGAAAAGGCGGCCGGCGGGCAGATCATCTTCACCTAGGCACGGTGAGGCCGGTGGCCGGGTCGCCCGGCACCGGTGTTGTCTCCGCCTTCCACCACTACCTCGACCATGGGCTCTGGACGGTCGTCGAACTCGGTGCGAAGGGCCCGGGACATGACGGCGTGCTGCAGGTACAAGGTCGTGATGTACGTGAGTTCGAGGATCTCCTCGTCGCTGAGGCGGGACCGCAGGGCGTCGAACAATCCGTCGGGCACTCGACCGAGGTCGAGTGCCAGGCAGTCGGTGTAGGCCAGCACGAGCCGCTGGACCTCGTCGAAGCAGTCGGCCGCTGCCCAGTGCGGGACGGCAGCGATCATCTCTTCGGGAACCCCGAGGGCTCGCAGGGACTTGCAGTGTTGGGAGTAGACGAACTGGCTGCCGGACGCCCACCCGACACGGGCCTGGGCCAGTTCGCGCAGTATCGGATCGAGGAGGCGCTTCGGGCTCTGGTAGAGGCCGAACCCCTGGACGGCGTGCTCGAGGACGTCGGGCACGAGTGCGAAGACCGTCCACCAGTCCCCCGGCGTGCCGTCCGATGTTCCCGGTTCGGCCACTGGGTCTCGGTCTTCGAAGAGCAGGTCGTACATGACGGTGACGATGGGGGCCTCGGCCTCGGAACGGGGCACCTGGCGCAGACGGGGCATCGCCGGCCTCAGGCCTTTGCCTGGTCGGCGGCGCGCGCCGGCACGTGGCATACGTCTTGAGGACCGAGCGTGCGCGTCCAGCATGCGAACTCGAGGAGGATGCCGTCGGGGTCCTGGAAGTAGATGGAGCGGACGAAGACCCCTGGATGCATCGTGTCGACGATGCCCCACTCGCTGTCGTCGTGGTTGGCGACATCTGTGCAGTCGACTCCGGCAGCGCGCAGCCGGTCCCGGTACTCGTCGATCCGTTCGGGCGGCACCGCGAAGGCCACGTGGTTCATCGACCCCACCGCACTGGTCAGGCTTCCCTGATCGGGGCGGCCCGTGGGGGCCGACACCCCGGGCACCGCGTCGGGTGCATCGGGAAACCAGAAGAAGGCGAGCGCATCACCCCCGCCGCAGTCGAAGAAGAAGTGCTGGCCCATCCCGACCGGCAGCTCGATGGTCTTGATCAGGGGCATGCCGAGCACGCCGGAGTAGAAGTCGACGGTCCGTTCCATGTCGCTGCAGACCAGTGCCAGGTGGTTGACCCCGCGGAACTCGAAGCCCGGTCCGTCAGGTGCACGCACGGACTCCGTCTCGGACGGCAGATCGGACATCTGGGCCATGGGTGCTCCTCGAGGTCGTTGCCTGGCACCGGGGACGTTCTCCAGTCACCGGTGTGTGCCTTCAGCGCAACCGTAACCCTCCGGCACGTCGGGCTGCTCGGCCGCAGTCGTTAGACCACGTCGAGTTCTGCCAGGGCATCGAGGTCGATGGCCTGCTGTGCGTGTCGTCTCACGCTGGTCAGGAACATCCGGTCGCCGCGCTCGGTCTGCTTGACCTTCATCGAAGCACCCAAGGCCATCAGCAGTCCACCGAAGGCCTCGCGTCGGTAGTCCTCGTGCAGTGCGTCCAGCGAGTAGGCGCCCACCCCGCGCCCCACCAGG
>CAININ010000269.1 GCA_903849265.1 uncultured Acidimicrobiaceae bacterium | reverse complement strand
GCTCGGTCTCGGTCACGGTCAGCTCGACGGCAGCGGGCAGCTCCACGCCGACGATCTCGTCGCCGTAGAACTGGATCACGGCGTCGTCACCCTCTTTGAGGTAGTTGGCAGCGTCGCCGAGCAGTCCGGTCTCCACCTGCAGTTGGTCGTACGAGCTGGTGTCCATGAAGACGTACTCGCCACCGTCGCGATAGAGGAACTGCATCTCCCGCTTATCGATGATGGCCTGCTCGAGCTTCTCGTCGGCACGATACGTGCGCTCGATGACGGCCCCGTTACGCAGGTTCTTGACCTTGGTGCGCACGAAGGCTCCGCCTTTGCCCGGCTTGACGTGCTGGAACTCGACCACGCTGAACAGGCCCTCAGGGAGGTTCAAGGTCATGCCGTTACGAAGATCGTTGGTGGAGATGGACATCAGACTGCGACTTCCTTCGAGAATCGGGTGAGTGGGCGGCTTCCGGCTTCCGTCACCACCAGGGTGTCCTCGATGCGAACACCACCGACAGCGGGCAGGTACACGCCGGGTTCGACGGTGACTACGGTGCCTGGCTCCAAGATAGCAGTCGATCCCGAACCCACCGAAGGCGCCTCGTGGATGTCGAGGCCGACCCCGTGCCCGGTGCCGTGCTCGAACCGCTCGGCCCATCCCGCAGCAGCAATCACATCGCGGCACACCGTGTCGACATCGCCAGCCACGACGCCGGGGCCGACGCTTGCGACTCCGGCCGCCTGAGATGCGAGCACCACCGCGAACACCGCCGCCAGATCGCCCGCCGGCTCGCCGCCCAGGCAGAACGTGCGGGTCATGTCGGAGCGGTAGCCCTCGAACGTGGCCCCGAAGTCGACGACGACCGGATCCCCGGGCCGGAGTATCCGACGTCCGGGACGGGCATGGGGTTTCGCCGAGTTCTCCCCTGAGGCCACGATCGTTTCGAAGGCGCTCTCCTCTGCGCCCGCCAGCCGCATGGCGTGGTCCAGTTCGGCTGCGAACCGGGACTCGGTCAGCGGCTCCCCCCGACCTGCGCCGGCGTCGGTCAGCAGGTGGAGCACCGAGCCGAGGGCGGCATCGGCGATGTCCGCCGCCCGCTCCATGCGGGCAACCTCCCCTGCGTCTTTCACGGTGCGGAGCCCTTCGACGATCCCCTGGGTGGCCACCAGCCGCCGTGGCTCGAACGCCGCCTCCCACGGCTGCACGGCCGACCACTGCACATGTGACGCCTCCAGGCCGACGATCGAGGCAGCCCCAGCGACCTCGGCCAGTGCCTCGCGCTGAGCAGTCACCCCGCCGATGCAGATCTCCACCTCGTCGCCGACCCCGGCGTCGGCCAGCTGCTCGGCCGCCTGCGTCCGATACCGCCCATCGGTTGTGAGCAGGGCCCGGTCTTCGGTCACCAGCAGCACGCCGGACGAGCCGGTGAAGCCGGACAGCCACCGGATGTTGGCCACCTCGGTGACCAAGAGCGCATCTGGGCGACCCTCGGGCCACTCCCCGTTGCGGAACACAGCACGGGCCCGGTCCAGCCGGCCCCTGACCGAGAGCGGTGGCATCGCTTCGTCGAGTCCAGTAACGACAGACCGCGGCACGGAGCTGCTCACGATCTGGCGGCGATGATGCGAGCCACTGCTTCGATGGCCAGCGGATAGCCGAGTCCCTTGAACCCGGCGATGCATCCGTCGGCCACCGAGGCGATCGTCGACGTGTGGCGGAACGGCTCGCGTGCGGCCGGATTCGACAGGTGCAGCTCGATGACCACGCCGTCGTAGGCGTCGAGCGCGTCATGGATCGACCAGGAGGTGTGGGTCAGCGCTCCGGCGTTGATCACGATGGCAACGGTGCGGCCTCGAGCTGCGTGGATCGCCTCGATGAGGTCGCCCTCGTGGTTGGACTGGGCGTGCTCGAGCTCGAAGCCGAGCGACTCCGCCGCGGCGCGGGCCGCGTCGACGTGGTTCTCGAGGGTCTCGTGGCCGTAGACCGCTGGATCACGTTCGCCCAGCAGGTCGAGGTTCGGTCCCGAAAGCAGGAGGATCATCCCGTTCGTGCTCATGCGCCTCCGCCGGTCGTCATCGACTCCATGTCGGCAAGGGTAGCGACCACATCGGACCGGTCGATGCCACGCACGACTTCGACGCCGTCCGGTCCGTCGAGGACGAAGGTGATATCCCCTTGGGCCTTCTTGTCCCGGGCCATGAACTCGAGCAGCTGTTCGGGGTCGCTTCCAGGCGGAAGCCCGGTGGCCAGATCGAACTCTGCGACCACTCGACGATGGTGCGCCACCCGAGCATCGTCGATGCGGCCGAGCCGCCGAGCCAGCAGGGCTGCATAGACCAGACCGACGGCGACCGCCTCGCCATGACGGAGGTCGGTGCCGGAGTCACCGAACGCCGACGCCTCCAACGCATGCGCCAAGGTGTGCCCGTAGTTGAGGAGCATCCGTCGGTCCCCTTCGCGTTCGTCGGCTGACACCACCAGCGCCTTGATGGCAGCACACCGGGCGACCTGATCGTCGATCGCTTGGTCGGGAGTCGGCGGGCCACCGAGGTCGGTGGCGATCCCCAGTAGTGCGTACTTGGCCACCTCACCGCGTCCGGAAGCCCACTCACGAGGCGGCAGCGTGGCCAGGACGCCGGTGTCGCACAGGACTGCGCTGGGCTGCCAGAAGGCGCCCACCAGGTTCTTGCCT
>CAININ010000268.1 GCA_903849265.1 uncultured Acidimicrobiaceae bacterium | reverse complement strand
CTGGTGTTCGAGGAGGACGGGGCCACCTGGTTCCGGGCCACCGAGCTCGGTGACGTCCGCGACCGGGTGCTCCGCAAGGCGAACGGCGATGCCACCTACCTGGCCGGCGACCTCGCCTACCACCGCGACAAGTTCCTGATCCGTGGTTTCGACCGGGTCATCGACGTGTTCGGTGCGGACCACCACGGCCAGGTCGCCAGTTTGATGGCCGGTGTGGAGGCGCTCGGTGTCGAGCCCGGACGCCTCGAAGTCAAGCTGGGCCAGATGGTTTCGCTGGTCGACGGGGACGAGGCCGTGAAGATGGGGAAGCGAGCAGGCAACGCCATCGACCTCGACACCGTGATCGCCGACATCGGCCCGGACGCCACCCGGATCCTCAGCCTCATGAGCACTCTCGACCAGGCGGCCACGTTCGACTTGGCCCAGGTGCGTGAGCAGTCATCCGAGAACCCGGTGTTCTACGTGCAGATGGCCACCGCACGGATCGCCGGCGTCGGCCGAAAGGCTGTCGAACGCAGCATCGTCCGAGCCCCACTGTCCGAGGTCGACCTGTCGCTGCTGATCCACCCCCGCGAGCTCGAGGTGCTCCGCTGCCTCGAGGAGCTGCCCGAGGTGGTGGCGAGCGCCGCCATCGACCGGTCCCCGTCCAAGGTCACCACGTGGGTCCGCCACCTGGCCTCGTGCTTCCACGGCTTCTACCACGACTGCCCGATCCTGGCCGACGACGTCGATCCCGCAATGGCGCAGGCCCGGCTGTGGCTGGTGGAGGCTTCGCGCATCGGACTGGCCATCGGACTCGGGCTGCTCGGGGTGTCCGCGCCCGAGGAGATGTGAGCATGTCGATCCCCACCGGCCCGGTCGACCTCAGCCTCCTGCCATCGTCTTCTGTCGTCGGTGACGACGGTCGGCTCACCATTGGCGGCTGCGACGTCGTCGGACTTAGCGAAGAGTTCGCCACGCCGCTGTTCGTCTACGACGAGGCCCATCTGCGCGCCGCCTGCCGCGAGGCCGTGGCGGCATGGGGCGACGGCGTGGCCTATGCCACCAAGGCGTTCCTGTGTGTAGCCATGGCCCGTCTCGCCCACGAAGAGGGCATGTGCCTCGACGTGTCCACCGGCGGCGAGCTGCACGTCGCCCTGATCGCCGGGGTGCCTGCCGAGCGGCTGGTCCTGCACGGCAACAACAAGTCGACCGAGGAGCTCGCTGCCGCCCTGTCGGTGGGGGTGGGGCGGATCATCGTCGACTCGTTCGACGAGATCGACCGCATCGAGCGGCTCATCGCGGACCCGCCGGCGCTCGAGGGCGGACCCGAAGATGCCGAGGCGCCGGTCCGGTCGCGGCCCAAGGTGCTGGCCCGGATCACCCCAGGGGTGGAGGTCCATACCCACGAGTTCGTCCGGACCGGCCAAGAGGACTCGAAGTTCGGTTTCGGACTCGCGTCCGGATCCGCTGCCCGCGCCGTCGAGCGCCTGGCCGCGCTGGACGCCGCCGGGGTGGTCGAGTTCGTCGGTATCCACGCCCACCTGGGTAGCCAGGTGTTCGCCCTCGAGCCCTTCGCTCAGGCCATCGACGTGCTCGCGGACTTCTTCGCCCCGCTCGGCCTGCCCGAACTGGTGGTCGGGGGCGGCCTGGGCGTGGCCTATGTCAACGGCGAACAGGCACCAACCATGGCGGAGTGGGCCGAGTCGGTCCGAGCGGCATGTCGCCGGGCCGGGATCGCTGACTCGGTCCGGGTCACGGCTGAGCCGGGGCGCTCGATCGTGGCCGCAGCCGGGGTCACCCTCTACCGGGTGGGGACGGTCAAGGACGTCCCTGGACACCGCACCTACGTCTCCGTCGACGGCGGGATGAGCGACAATCCCCGGCCGGTCCTCTACGGCAGCGGCTACGAGGCGTTCCTCCCTCGTGAAGCCGACGCCCTCCGTCCCGTGCCGATCCGGCTGGTGGGCAAGCACTGCGAAACCGGAGACGTGGTGGTGGCCGAGGGGTATGTCCCGGACGACCTGGCGGTGGGCGACGTCCTGTGCACACCGGTGACCGGTGCCTACGGGCACTCGATGGCCTCCAACTACAACAAGGTGCCGCGACCGGCGGTGGTCTTCGTGGCCGACGGCAGCGCCCGCACCGTCGTGCGCCGGGAGACCTTCGACGACCTGGTCCGCCTGGACGTCTGACCCAGCCGTACGACTGCCGCCGCGAGTTGCGGCGACGCCCGCCGTCAGGACTCAGCACTAGGACCCAGCACTAGGACCCGGCACCAGGACCCGGCACCAGGACCCGGCACCAGGACCCGGCACCGGGACCCGGCACCAGGACCCGGCACCAAGGCAGGGAAGCCTTCGCTGAGGCGGTAGCGTGACCGGGTGACCTCGGCACCCCCGACCCTCCGTGACGTGCGCGTGGCGATCCTTGGCTGCGGCAACGTGGGCGCCGCGCTGATCGGGATCCTGCAGGAGCGGGCCGACGCCCTGGCCGTGCAGGCCGGCGCCCGCTTCGTCATCGCCGGCATCGCCGTCAACGACCTGGATGCTGCACGCCCTGCTCACGTCCCTCGTGAGCTGCTCACCACCGATGCCGCCGCACTGGTGGCCGACAGTTCCGTCGACGTGGTGGTGGAGTTGATCGGAGGGATCGAGCCAGCCGGGTCCTTGCTGCGAGCCGCCCTTTCTTCTGGACGACCGGTGATTACCGCCAACAAGGCGCTGCTCGCCTCGAAGGACGGGGTGGCACTGCGGTCGCTGGCCACCGAACAGGGCGTCGACCTCTTGTACGAAGCCGCCGTGGCTGGTGCCATCCCGTTGGTGCGGGCGCTGCGGGAGTCGCTGACGGGGGAGCGCATCCACCGGGTCATGGGGATCGTCAACGGGACGACCAACTTCATCTTGACCAAGATGGGCGAGGACGGTGCCGACTACGCCACGGTGCTGGCCGAGGCGCAGGCGCTCGGACTGGCTGAGCGGGACCCCACGGCGGATGTCGAGGGATTCGACGCCGCCGCCAAGGCCGCCATTCTGGCCGGCGTGGCGTTCGGCTACAACGTGTCGGACGACGCCGTGGCCAGAGAGGGCATCACCGGGATCACGTCTGGCGATGTCGAGTTCGCCCGGCGGGCCGGCTACGTCATCAAACTGCTGGCCGTCGTAGAGCGGTCGGGGGAGGACGGGCTGTCCGTCCGCGTGCATCCGGCCTTGGTCCCGAACGCCCACCCGCTGGCCGGCGTTCGAGACGCGTTCAACGCGGTGTTCATCGAGGGCGAGGCGGCCGGGGAGCTCATGCTCTACGGCCAGGGTGCTGGCGGGCTTCCCACGGCCAGCGCCGTGGTGGGCGACCTGATCGACGCCACCCGCAACCTGTTGGCCGGGACGACCGCGCCCGCACCGGACCGAGAGCCGGCGCACCTGGTTCCCGAGGCCGACCTCGAGGCCGGGTTCTACATCAGCCTCGACGTGGCCGACCGCCCCGGGGTGCTCGGGGCGGTGACCACCGCATTCGGCGACAACGGTGTCTCCATCCGCTCGGTCGAGCAGGAAGGTGGCGCAGGGGAGGCCCGATTGGTGTTCGTCACCCATGTGGCCCGCGAAGGAGCTGTGCGGGCGACGCTGGACACGTTGGAAGGACTTGATGTCGTGGAGCGAATCGGAGGCGTGATGCGGATCGTGGGCGCGGCATGACCGCCGGGAAGACGGAGGGCCAGCGGGCCTTGTCGTGGCGAGGCGTCATCGAGGAGTATCGCGAGTTCCTGCCGGTCACGGCAGACACCCCGGTCATCTCGTTGCTCGAAGGAGGGACGCCCCTCTTGGAGGCACCCCGGCTGTCGGCACGGGTCGGCGCACGGGTGATGCTCAAGATTGAAGGGGCCAATCCCACCGGGTCGTTCAAGGACCGAGGGATGACGATGGCCATCTCCAAGGCGGTGGAGGACGGGGCCAAGGCCGTGGTCTGCGCCTCGACCGGGAACACCTCGGCGTCGGCTGCCGCCTTCAGTGCCCGTGCCGGCCTGACCTGTGCGGTCCTGATCCCCGAGGGGCACATCGCACTCGGCAAGTTGGCCCAGGCCCTCATCCACGGGGCGAAGGTGCTGCAGCTCCGGGGGAACTTCGACCAAGCGCTCGACATCGTGCGGGACCTCGGAGAGAAGGCGCCGGTCACCGTCGTGAACTCGGTCAACCCGTACAGGATCGAAGGGCAGAAGTCGGGAGCGTTCGAGGTCGTCGACCAGCTCGGCGATGCCCCCGATGTCCACTGCATCCCGGTGGGCAACGCCGGCAACATCACCGCTTACTGGAAGGGCTACCTCGAGTTCAAGGAGGCAGGTCGTTCGACCAAGCTGCCCCGAATGCTGGGTTTCCAGGCTGCTGGGGCGGCGCCGATCGTGGCCGGACACCCCATTGAGCACCCGGACACGGTGGCCACGGCCATTCGGATCGGCAACCCGGCCAGCTGGTACGGAGCGACATCAGCTGCCAGCGAGTCCGGCGGCGGGATCGCTGCGGTCACCGACGAAGAGATCCTCGACGCCTACCGGTTTCTCGCCACAGAAGAGTCGGTCTTCTGCGAGCCGGCATCGGCTGCATCGGTCGCCGGGCTGCTCAAGACCGGCCTGCCCGACGGGCTGGGCGCAGG
>CAININ010000267.1 GCA_903849265.1 uncultured Acidimicrobiaceae bacterium | reverse complement strand
CCTCAATGACTTCCTGATCCGTGCCGGCCAGCGAAGCGGTGGGCACACTTCGTTCCGCTTCTCGAGTGAGGCGGTTCGCAAAGACCGGGACTCCGGTTGATCGTCGTTGACGCGTCGGTCATGGCGCCCGCTCTGGCAGACGACGCCACAGATGGCGACCGCGCTCGCGAACGCCTGCAGGGTGAGCGTCTCGCGGCGCCGGAGCTGTTCGATCTTGAGGTCGTTGCTGTTATCCGGAAGGCACTTTTCGCTGGACTGCTTGATGAACGCCGAGCAGCCATTGCCGTCGCAGACCTCGCAGACCTCGATCTCCAACGAGTCAGCCACCAACCACTCGTGGCCCGGATCTGGGAGCTGCGGGCAAACCTCACCCCGTACGACGCGGCATATGTGGCCTTGGCCGAGATGACAGAGGCGACCCTCGTGACCGCAGACCGTCGTTTGGCACAGGCACCAGGCCCGCGGTGTCAGATCGAGTACCTCGGTTGATCCATCGCCTAGCACTCGGCAAGAGGCGCGCCACTGGCGATGAGTGGCAGGAGACAATTTAGGAGGACGCAAGGACGCGGTGTCGGCCGCCGTCCCTTGTGGGTGCCGAACCTGTCATCCGCCACCCTGACGAGGACTTTCCCGAATCGGTCGAGGAAGACGAGACTGGGCGACGGTCCTTTCGTTCCTTTACCTCGCCTTCACCAAGATCCTCCAGTTGCACCGGCTGAGGCGCCAAGACGTTGACGATCCGGCGGTCGAGATCGTTACATTCCGCCACGAGGTGGCCGTGCTCCGTCGCCATGTCGTCCGGCCGGCCTTGGAGCCTCAGGATCGAGCCCTGTTCGCCGGCTCGGGAGAATCCCACCTGGGGCTATCGCCGGATACAGGGCGAGTTGGCGACAACGAGCGTCGTCCTTGCTCTTTCGAGCGTTTGGGCCATCTTGAAGTGCCATGGCATCGACCCGTCACCGACTCGCAAAGGGCCGGCCTGAAGTTGACCTGGTCGGAGTTCCTCTCCACCCAAGCGTCGTCGATGCTGGCTTGCGACTTCTTCTCGGTCGACACGGTGTTGCTGAAACGCCTCTAGGTACTGTTCTTCATCGCACTCGACACCCGAAGGGTGCACGTGACTGAGATCACTGCTCATCCGACCAGCTCGTGGGTGGTCCAGCAGGCGAGAAACCTGACCATCGCACTGGAGGATTGGGTCAAGCCCGTCAAGTTCCTGATCCGTGACCGGGCTACCAAGTTCACCTTGAGCTTCGACGGGGTCTTCAACACCGAAGGCATCCGGATCATCCGCACCCCGGACACAGGTCCCCGGGCAAATGCATTCGCTGAGCGCTTCGTCGGCACCGTGCGTCGTGGGTGCCGCGATCGGAGCGACTCGCCGAGCTCGTTGCGCTGACCGGTTGAACCCGCCCCACCAAACCGCGGCCGAATCCCCTGCCAAAGTGAGTTACGGCGCCAGTTCGTGTGATGTCACGACACATCGCGGCCAGACCAACCCCCCCTGAATGTAGTTCAGAGGTGGTTTCCTCATCCGTTGGTAGCCCTTGGCGGGGACGATCGTGGTCTCCCCGAGCAGTCCACCGTCTTCGGTGATGACCCGGATATCAGCCCCGTTGATATCGATGCGGACCCGGGTGCCCGTCTATTCTCGGTCGACATCGAGGTGCAGCATCTTGTTGCCATGGCGCAGGCTGACAGCATGTAAGCGTGTGTCCGGGCCCCGCTGGGTCCCTGCGGTCGTGGATCCGGTGGTGCATGATCGGTGGCCGGTGCGGCACGGATAAAAAGAGGGTGACCGGTCCCATGGAGTCTTCCCCATCCCGGGAGTCATCTCCCGCCCCGATCCCCTACGGCCAGATACCGGACGCCCGCACCGGATATGGGAAAGCCACCGGGGTCTGGGCCGAGGCGGGCATCCACGAGGTGCACGACGACTGGTGGATCGCCCTGAGCGCCACTCCCTACGTCGACTACAACCTGGCCCTGCTGCACGGGGACACCGCAGTAGCTGCCGCACCCGAGGTGATCGAACGGGTGACCGCTGCCAAGGTGCCGGCGGTGATCATGCTGGCGGGAGCCGGGCTGACCGCCGCCCACGCACTGCAGGATGCCGAGTGGGTGTGCACGGGAGCGCTCCCGTTTATGGCTCGGGACCGGGGGCCGGCGGCCCACCACCCTGATGCTCGCGAGCTTGTGCGCGCGGAGCTTCCCGAGGCGCGCCGACTGGCCGGGCGGGCGTTCGGCGTCCCTGACGAGGTCGGTTCGATCATCTTCGCCGATAACGCCCTGGGTCGTGCCGGGACCCGGGTCTGGGGCGTGTTCGACAAGGGTGAGCTTCGGTGCTGCTCGGTCAGTCGGTGGGAGGGCGGCTACTCGGCCGGCTGGGGCCTCTCGACCGACCCGGCTTTCCAACGGTCCGGCTATGCCCGGAGGCTGCTTCGGGCGAGCGCAGCACACCGTCTGGAGTCCGGACCGCCGATCGCGCTGCTGATGGCCACGCCGGAGGGCCAGCGGCTCTACGAGCAGGAGGGATACGTCACCCTCGAGCACTGGCAGATCTGGTCCAAGCGGCGCTGGGTCCTGCCGTAGACGGGCGGTAGGTGCGGGCGGGCAGGTGCGGGCGGCCGCCGTGTGGGCGCCGAAAATGTCATCCGGGTACCGTGAACAGGGAGTATTCAGTACCAGTCGCGCCAACATCAATGTGGGAAACCCGGACCAACAGCGTAGGAAGTGGTCGTCGAGCCACTGGCGAATCCCCAGCCAACCACCCCGTGAGTCACGCTCCAGATCACGCACCATGAGCCCCACTGAGCCCAGCCCATCACCAGGCCAGTGGAAACTCGATGTCCCCGACGCGATCAGGGTGTCTGGGTCTCCAGGTAGGCCGCGATCGCGAGGCCGGCGCGCACGTCGACCGGGGACACCGTTCCGCCAACACGGTTCGTCGACCAATCCGATCGACTGCACCCTTGCGGCCCGTTCCGGCCGATACTGCTGCCAGTGGAACCTGCGGCCGCTTCCTTTTAGGCGGCGGTGTCGCATGGCACGCAGACGGTCACGTGCGCTTCAGGGTTCCAGAGTGCCTCGTCGCCCTTGGCCAGCGGCCGATGGCAGACACTGCAGGTGCCGGTATGGGCGAGGAGGATGCGCTCGTGCAGATCGCGGTCGACATGTCCGTGGTTGCGCACATGCACGCCGCCGTTCCGGAAGGCCCATGCCATCAGGGCCAGTCCGGTGATGATGATGCCGGCCAGGATGATCAGGGGCCGCCACGCAGCGATCCCGGCGGCGTAGAGATCCACGTGCGGCCAGGCCACGTCGACGGCGAGGGCCGCCAAGGCGACAGCCGCGACTATGACACCGGGGCCGAGCCAGCGCGATTCGGCCGATGTTCCGACGTTCCACTCGCCGCGTCGGCGGGCTCGCCAGAGGCCGATCACGGGCAGGAGCAGGGCGAGGAGCAGCGGCACAGCTGAAGCACCACCGAGCACGTATGCAGTCCGCTCGGGCAGGACGAATGCCAGCGTTGCCGCACCCAGACCCACGACGATTAGCGCAGTGACCGGCATGCGAGGACCGGACGAGAGTTGGACCAGTCGGCCGTGCAGGGGAACCTCACGGTCACGAGCCATCGTCCAGAGCGTGCGCGAGGCGGCCAACTGACAGACAGCCAACGCGGTGAACGTGACGATGATCATCAGCACAGCGAACGCCCTGGCCGCGGAAACACCCAGGACTGACTCCATCACCGTTCCCACCGATGCTGCATACGGGTTCTGGGAGACCTCCCCGGTCACGTTCGAGGCTGCAGGAATGGCAAGAGCGACAGCGATCATGGTGTAGATGGTGATGGCTCCGCCGACGAGCAACGGCCAAACCATCGCTCGCTTGACGTTGACACGCGGCTCTCGGACCTCTTCGGCCACATCGGTTGGCAGTTCGAACCCTCTGAGGCAGAACATCATCGTCCACGCCACCGCCACCACGAACGGTCCGGTCCACCATGCCCAGTCGAGCGGACCCCCGCCCACCGAGTGGAACAGGTCGAAGAAGCCGCGCTTGGCGTGGGCGATGAGCATCGTGGCGAACACCAGGCTGCCGACCACAGAGGTGACGACACCCAGATACATGATCCATACCAGCAGCCTGCGGCTCATCGAGTTGAGCACGGTGGCCACGAGCAGCACCACAGCCGAAAGAACTGCGGACTGCAGGGGGGACGGCACCTTGAGATCCGCAAGGTAGAAGAACCTCTGCGCATCGAAGAACGCCAACGCCCCCATGAACAGCACGTAGGAGCAGAGGTAGAGCCAACCTGCCATCAATCCCGTTCGCGCGCCCAGCAGCTGCCTGGTCCATGCGGCCACCGAGCCTTCGAGCGGCCAGCGGCCTGCAAGGGCCCCGAACACGAGGGCCACGACCAGGATCAGGGCGAGCACGACGACCGCCGACATCCAGCCGGCAAGTCCGGCCCAACCGATCACATAGCCACCGACCACGATCCCCACGAGCGGGCGCATCGCAGCGAACGACAGGGCAGAGGCTCCCCACCTCGAGAATCCGTGCCGGAGCGTGCGCACATCGCTGACCGAAACGCCGTCGGGTTCGGTCTGTGTGCTGGTGCTCGTCATCACTGCCTCCGGTGTGCCGGGAATCGGCGAAGCGTCACCGTACTTCCGACGTCAGGTGTGCGTCGAATGAACTCTGCGCCCAGCGAAGGTGATCTGCTGGGGATGCTGGCGAGCAACTAGGCATCGTGAACAGGACGTTCATCGAACTGCCGGGCAATACAAGCCCGCGATGCAAGTCCGTCACTGGCATTCTCTCCGGACCGTCACCATTGCGTCGACCGCTCCACCGGAAGCAGCACGAAGCACTCGCCAACCACCTTGCTGGATCGGGTCGGGGCGCTGTGGGGCCTGCTGACAATCAGCGACGCGGACTACACCGCTTACATGCGGTCCTATGGCGAGCTCTTCGTCGACTCGCCCGAGAACACCAAGGCCGATTACGAGCAAGGCGTGCCACTGCGCGGATATCCCCAGGGGAGCAGCGATGAGTTGACCGCGCTGTACAAGGTGATCCACTTGCTGTGCACCCTGGGCTCGGTCGAGAAGATGTACATGCCGCCGACCATCGACCCTGCACAGTCGGTGCTGTCGAACCAGATCTTGTTCGAGCAGATGGTGGCGAAGGACCTGCAGCTACGCCCCGGCGACAAGGTGCTCGATCTGGGCTGCGGGTGTGGAGCGATCGCCGAGCACATGGCGGAACTGACCGGTGCCACTCCCTACGGCGTGAACCTCGACCTCTCGCAGATTGTGAAGGCCTGGAAGAACCCGAACCTGCCGAGTGCGAACTTCGCTGTCGGCGACTTCAACAAGGCCCTCGAGTTCGACGACGCCTCGTTCGATGCCGTGTATGCGATTCAGCCGATGACCTACGTAAGTGACCACGAGTACACCTTCTCCGAAGTATTCCGGGTCCTGAAACCAGGCGGCAGGTTCGTCATCAACGACGTCGCTGCGCTGGACGCGTACGACCGCGACAACGAGCATCAGCGGACCCTGACCCAACACACTCGGGAGCTAACGGTGTTCGGAGGGTTCTGGTACTACCGGTACTGGGAGGACGCCTACCGTGCCGCCGGCTTCGATCTGGTGTCCTCCGTAGGCCGGTCCGCGGTGGACCTGATCAAAAAGGAAGTCGCCTTGTTCGACAAGTACGAGGTGGCGTTCAGGTTCCTGGCGAAGCTGCACGTGATCCCGAAGAAGACCGACGCGCTGATGCAGCGCATGAATGCCAACAGCCAGTCCTACATCCAGGCCGAAGAGGAGGAGCTGCTGACGCTCAACTGGCATTGCGTGGGAGAGAAGCCGGCGTAGACGTTCACCGACACTGGCTCCCCATGCCATAGCGCACGATGGCCAGAGGGGAAAATGAGGGCTCTCGGTTGCCCGCTGGCATGAGCCGAACTTCGCTTGCGTATCTGGCAGGTTGGCGCCAAAAGACGATCATTCCACCGACCGCTGGAGTGCCCTACGATGCGCTAATCGGTCACTTGTATCCATGGGGAACAGAATGGAGGCGTCGATGAATGACCATACGACGCCTCGGACAGCGATCCTCGAGTTGGCGATCCCGAGCATCTTGGTTCAGAGGGACAGCCGACCCTGTGCTCCACCGATTCAGGTCCCAGAACTGGCCCCGATCGTGATCGCCGACATCCTCGCCCGGGTCGACTGTGAAGAACGCATACTCGGTGTGAGCCGTTTCGGTCAGGCACCAACGGATATCTCTTCAGGCTCCGATTTGGATGTGCTGCGCGTCGAGCGGATGGGGCTCGAGAGCCTGCTGCCCGAACTGCGAAGCGCCCGAGACGCGCTGCGCGACGAACTAGCCGGGCTCAGGCAGGAGATCCGGATTGTACGTCTGGATCGCGCCGAGCTCGAGGAGCTGGCGGAGCTGAAGGCGGCACTGGAGGAGGCACCGCTCGAGCAGGTCGACGAGCTCCCCTCCGATCAGATCGACCAGGACCAAGAGGAGCTGCTTGCACTGCGGCGCGAGGTCCAGGCGCTTCGGCGGAGGAACTCCGAACTCGATGGTCCGCCTGTCGGATTCCGCTTCCCCACCGAACTGCTGCGCATCGGCTTCTGGGTCGGAAAGCAACGGTTCGACGACTCATAAGCCGGTCTGGATCGACGGGGATGCATCTCGTCAAGACCCGTGAGTCCACGAGAACCTCATCCTCCTCGGCGTCAACCCACCTCGTCCAACGCCTCCTCGATGCCGTCAGCATCGGGGGTCTCGGGACCGCTGATGTAGGCAGGAGCCATCGGCGGTGGGGCGGTGGACTCGTCGAGTGCATCGATGGCTTGGCGCATGGTCCGGCGTGGATCGATCAGGAGCATCACCATGACGATCACTCCGATCATGCCCAACGCCGAGCCGACGGACAGCCCGTCCGCCACGAAGCCGATCGTCTCCTGCCCGATAGGGATGAAGAGCGCGGGGATGACGGCATAGGCCGTCATCACCGAGTTCCGTGACCCGCTTGGGGCGAACACCTGGACGATGGAGCCCAAGATGGTGATGTTCATGTTGATGGTGAAGCCGACCGGGACGAGGAGCAGCGCCGTAGTGAGCAGTGTGAAGGTGGCACTCCCGTGTTGGCGGAGTACGAGGGAGATCGACAGCAGGCTGAGGCCGAACACGAAGAAGCAGATCCGCTGGGTCCAACCCCACCCGACGCGGCCGTGGATCTTGCCCATGGCCCAGCCGAGGCCCAACCCACCGACGATGCTGGCGGTCTGGAGAATCGACAGATACTCGGCGTTGGTGCCGATGGAGCTGGCGATGGCCGGCAGGGTGACGGCGTAGCCGCCGACAATGAAGCACCAGGCGCTAAATATGCACGCTGCGCGCATCTCGGTGTTTCCTCGGATCACAGCGATGCCCTGACGGAACGGCTCTCGTGGCTGGGCCTTGATGGGTGCGCGCTTCAGGATCCGCACGACCGAGAGGCCCTCGATCATCGATGCCAGGGCGCCGAACAAGAACACCCAGGTCGGTCCGAACAGGGCGTAGATCCCGCCACCGAGCAGCAGGCCGATGATCGTTCCCGCAGATCCGAACCGGCCCAGTGCCCCGTTGAACTCCGGCACCTTGCCTGGGGGGGCGATCATGGCCCGCACGAGCCCGGTGGCCGAGCCCGACAAGGCGTAGAGGATGCCCGTGAGCAGATACCAGAGCAGCAAGCTGGCGGTGGTGAGGTCGCCCAGCAACGACAAGACGACCGGGATCAGCCCGACAACCCCGATGGCGGTCCGTGAGTAGACGTAGAGCTTGGGACCACCCCAGACCCGGGCGAGGTAGGTCGCGGGCCCCGGCAGCAGCAGCGTCGGGAGGTTGGAGCAGACCACGATCAAGCCGGTGACGGCCACCGATCCGGACTGCTGGTAAATCAGATACGACGTGACGATCCCGACCATGGAACTGCCGATGGCGAAGATGAATGTGCCCCACAAGTGACGGAGGCGCACATCAGCGAAGAGATCCGGTGCTTCTTCGACGCTGCTCATCATTCACCCCCT
>CAININ010000266.1 GCA_903849265.1 uncultured Acidimicrobiaceae bacterium | reverse complement strand
TACACGATCTGGTGCCTGACCAATGGACAGAAGGCCTCCATCGCCCACGCCCGGATAAACGTCCAATAATTGAGCAGCACGCGACTCTCGCGTGCTTGGCGGTGACCGGCCTGCAACATGTACCGAACGGACTCACCCGGTCACCTGTGCGGCCGAAGGTCAGGAGAGCAAAGACTCTGCGGCCTGCAAGATGTCGTTGAATCGATGTTGGGCTGGGGCTCCTTGCGGATGGCGTGTTCCTTCAGTTCGGACGGATCGAACTCGCCGAGCCTCCAGAATGCCCAGGGTGGTTCAAGGGTTTCAGATGATGCAACGAATGCGGGTTCGGGGAGGGGATCACGTGAGTCAACAGGTGGTTACCCGGTGTAGTGCCGAATGAGAAGATGAAGTTGTCGACTTCCCCACCGAGGCGTTGCTGAAGCAGAGCAGCCGCCTATGTCGATACCGTCGGGCGTGTCCCCACCGAGCCGATCACGTCGGACCTCGGTGGCACTACCTATGGCCCCGGGGTCTACAACGCGGTCACCGCAATGGCCCTTACCGGAACAGTGACCTTGGATGCAGGTGGCAACCCGGATGCCGTGTTCATCTTCCGGGCGGGCACGACGCTGACAACATCGGCGCTCAGTGCGGTGGTGCTGGCAGGTGGCGCCAACGCCTGCAACGTCTACTTGGGCATCGGGTCCTCGGCCACACGTGGAGCTGCCACGCAGTTCGCCGGATCGATGCTGATCTACTCCTCGGCAACCCTCGGTGCGCAGGTGAATGATTCCGGTCGGATCTTCGCCCTCAACGGGGCGATCACCCTGGACGGAGATGCCGTCGATGCACCGACCTGCGGCCCGTCAGCGCCTCTCGCGCCACAACAAGTTGACGGCGATGGTTCGACGTTGGTCTCATGGATCGCCCCCGCTTCATAAGGGAGCAGCGCCGTTTCGGGTTACTCGGTCCAGTTCATGCCCGCCAGCGGATCCACCTGGCAGGATGCCACCATGTGTCAGGGCGTCACGTCGACGCCGTGCTTGGTCACGGGCCTCGACAATGCCGATGGCTACATCTTCCGGGTGAGGGCCTCGAACGCCACTGGGCCGGGCGGCCCCTCGGGAACGTGGTCCGCCCCCACGGTCGATAACAGCCCACCGATGAGCGCACCGACGGCACTGCCTGCTCATGGATCAGCGATGGTGTCTTGGCTTCCGCTCGTCGATCTGAACGACGCCACAGTCGCAGCCACCTATCTGGTCACCTCGTCGCCCGATGGGGTCACCTGCGTCACCGTTGCTACCACCTGCGAGGTCATCGGACTGGGGAACGACACGAACTACACGTTCAGCGTGAAGGCGACGGATGCGTCCGGTGGCACCACCTTCTCTCCTCCCTCCATCGGCGTAACTCCGATCAGCGGGGTACCTGGTCCTCCGGTAGTTACAGCAGTCACCGGAAGCAAAGCGGCGATCACCATTGCAGTTACACCACCCAGCGGCGCGAGCACTGCGATCACCGGCTACCTAGCGAGCTGTCGATCCTCCGACGGTGGCTATGTCCGAATCAACAAGCCCGGAAACGGCAAGCCACCAGTGACCGCAAGCCCGTTCATCGTTAGTGGCCTGACCAACGGAGCGCACTACACCTGCACGGTGGCTGCATTCAACAACCAAGGGACGGGGATCTCGTCGGCTCCCTCAAGTTCGGTCGTACCTGGGACTACTCCCCGTCCGCCCCGATTGATCGGTGCCACACCGTCGGGCAACGGGTCCGTATCGGTGAGGTTCAGCGTGCCGATTCTGAGCGGTGGGTTCCTGATCGCCTCACTATGCGGTCACATGCACGGCTGCGAATGGGGGAGTCACTCGATCATCATCAGTATCTGCCGCAGGTGTGATCGACGTCACGTCCTCGACCAACGGACGCACGTATACGTGCTCGGTGCGAGCGAGCAACAGCGTCGGAACTGGCCCGAGTTCCAATCCTTCCAAGGCGGTCATCGTTCGGTAGTCCGATCGAATCGGGGGGACGGCTGGCCAAGCTCATCTCGGGCCGCCACGAGGATCATGTCCTGGACGAGCCCTTGGCCATCGAGGAGATCGCCACGCGCTGCGCAGAGGTCGCGCATGCACGGTCGACACCCATCTGGGGATGGATTTCTTCGAGTACGCCAACTGGCCTCTCGTAGAGATCTGGAGCGAGTGGGGCATCACTGCGAAGGCCGTGTTCCTGTCCTGAACCCGAGACGCAGCAATCTCCGGCTTCCCGTGCTGGGCTGGGGATAGGTTCTCCTCATGGAAGGCATACCGGCTACTGGTCCCACGCTGACGGTGGCACCGGCGAGACTCCGGTGAACATCCTGGCCATCGATCAAGGAACCTCGGCAACGAAAGCGCTGGTCATCGGCGACGAGGGTGCCGTGCTCAGCGTGGCCGAGTGCCCCGTCCACCCGACTGCCCCGGGGGATGGTGCGGTCGAGCAGGACCCCGCTGAACTGCTGGCCTCGGTGATCGCCGCCGGACGTGCCGCCCTGGCTCAGGCCGGCGTGGTGGTCCACGGGATCGGGCTGGCCAATCAGGGAGAGACCGTCCTGGCCTGGGACCCGAAGACCGGACAGCCATTGACAACTGCGCTGTCCTGGCAGGACCGTCGTGCATCTTCGGTGACGGACGAACTCGAGGCGCACCGTGACCGGTTGGCCGAGATCACCGGGCTGCCGCTCGATCCCTATTTTTCTGCACCCAAGATGGCCTGGCTACGGCGAAACTGGACCACCGGTGGTGTGGTGACGACGACCGATACCTGGCTGCTGCACGCCCTCACCGGCCGGTTCGTCACCGACGTCACCACCGCATCGCGCTCGATGCTCCTCGATCTCGACCGACGGGAGTGGTCGAGTGAGGCCGCTGCTGTGTTCGGGCTCGATCCGGACGAGCTGCCCGAGGTGGTCGGATGCTCCGGCACCTTCGGCACCACCGCGGCGTTCGGACCCCAGCTTCCGATCACCGGGCTCGCCGTCGACCAGCAGGCGGCGCTGGTGGGCGAGGGCTGCTTGGCCCCGGGCCAGGCCAAGTGCACCTACGGCACGGGTGCCTTCTTGCTCGTCACGACCGGAGCAGACCCACGCAGGTCGACCCACGGGCTGTCGGCATCGGTGGCGTGGGACCTGCCCGGATCGGCCGCATACTGCCTCGACGGCCAGAGCTACACCGCAGGTGCTGCCGTGTCGTGGCTCGTCGAGATGGGCCTGCTGCGTAGTGCTGAGGACCTCGATGCCGTGGCCACATCGGTTGACGATGCT
>CAININ010000265.1 GCA_903849265.1 uncultured Acidimicrobiaceae bacterium | reverse complement strand
CGAGGTCGGCCCCGTGGAAACCTACGTGGCCACCGTGGAGTCACCGTGGCGCTACCCGGACGGACGTGACGGCACCACCTCGCTCGCCCTTCGGGTGGTAGCCGCCAACTCCGGCGCGTGGTTGTGGGAGCTCAGCGTCGGGCCTGAGGCGGCCAACGAGAGCGACCGCATCCTCCACACCGGGGTTGGACCGTGCGTGGGCGACGCCGCCCACGAGTGCGGCTGGGCCTCCCTGCACATCATCGGACGGGAGTACGAGCGTCGAACGGGCCACGCGAGCGCCCTGGCGCCACTGACACCGGTCGTGACGGCCGCGGACGACTACGCCAGTGATCCCGATCCCACCATCGAGGAGGCCAGGACCCCGCGTCCCCTCGGTGGATCGCCGTGCTGGTGACCGGTGCCGTAGGGCGCGAGCACGGCCCACAGGACCGGCTCTGACTGCCACCTGACCCACCTCCGACTCTCACATTGAAGCCACTCCCACGACTCTCACGAAAGGACACCCAACACCATGAGCACCAACGACACAACGACAGAGGCGCTGGCCATAGCTGCCGCCATCGGCACCCCCACCATCCTGTGGGGACCCCCTGGCTCGGGCAAGACCTCCGTGGTCCGAGCCCTGGCCGACCTATGGGCCCTCCACTTAGAGGTGGTGGTGGCCTCCATTCACGACCCCACCGACTTCTCCGGTCTGCCCGTGGTGACCGACGGTGGGGTCTCACTGGCCCCGCCGGCCTGGGCCCGTCGACTGGCCGATGTCGGATCGGGGTTGCTCTTCCTCGATGAGCTGACCACGGCCCCGCCCGCCGTCCAGGCTGCGCTGCTGCGGGTGGTGCTCGAGCGCACCGTCGGCGACCTCACCCTGCCCGACGAAGTCCGCATCGTGGCCGCAGCCAACCCGCCCGAGCAGGCGGCCGACGGCTGGGACTTGGCCGCACCACTGGCCAACCGGTTCTGCCATCTCACCTGGACGGCCGATGCCGCTGGCTTCGCCCGAGGCCTCATCGGTGGCTGGCCTGCACCCCACCTGCCCACGCTTCCGCCCGGGTGGGAGGTCGGGCTGCCGGCGGCCCGGGGACTGCTGGCTGCCTTCATCTCGGCCCGACCCAGCCTGCTGCTGGCCGTGCCCGAGGCCGGTGCTGCTGGCCTGGCATGGCCGAGCCCTCGCTCCTGGGACCAGGCAGCCCGCCTGTGGGCCGCGGCAGGTGCTGCCGGGGCATCGAGTGAGACCAAGGCCTCCTTGGTGGTGGGAAGTGTCGGCGAAGGTCCGGCCATCGAGTTCCTGACCTGGACTGCCGAGTGCGACCTGATCGATCCCGAGGTGCTGCTGGCCGACCCGTCCGGGTATGTGCTGCCAGCCCGGGGCGACCGGGCCCTTGCCGTCCTGTCTGGGGTGGCGGCGGCCGTAGTGGCCGACCCGACCGTGGAGCGGTGGCAGGCGGCCTGGGAGGTCGTGGGCGGCGCAGCCTCGACCCATCCCGACGTAGCCGCGGTTGCGGCCCGTGCGCTGGCCACCTGTCGTCCCGATGGTGCGGTGGCACCTCCAGCCGCCGCAACGCTGGCCCCGGTGCTGCGCACTGCCGGGCTCCTGCGAAAGGGGACGGGATGACGATCACTGCACCTTCTTTTGGTTCCACCACCGCTTCCTCCACCACCGCTTCGTCGACCATTGCTTCCTCCACCACGGGGGTGCGGTTGGCCGGGGCGCGGCTGTGGGCCGCCCAGCGCTTCCCCTACTTCGCCACCGGACTCTTCGCCCTGACCTTGGTCGAGCGACCAGACATCGGATCCGTCACCGCTGATTCTCGGTGGCGCGTATATGCCGACCCTGAGGTGGTGGCCACCTTGACCACCGCACAGCTGGGCACAGCCCTGGTGCACCACCTCGGCCACCTGTTGCGCGACCACGCCCGCCGCGGGGTCGAGGCAGGTGCTGCCGATATCTGGTCCGACCAGTGGAACCTGGTGGCCGACTGTGAGATCGACGACGACCTGGTGGCCGACGGCGGCCGGTTCGCCGAACCTCCGAGGCTGCCCAGTGACTTCGGCTGGGAGGACAGCCAACTGGCCGAGACGTATCTGACCCTCCTGACTCGCCAACCAGCTCCGGAGGACGGTGGTGACGACGACGACTGTTCCGACAGTGACGATTCAGCCATCGAGGGTCCGGCGGGCCAGGACGCCGATGGAGGCACCAACGACCAGGGCGAGGAGGGATCCGGCGAGGGAGCCGACAGTGATTCAGGAAGTGATGCAGGAAGTGCCTCCGAAGGTGCCTCCGGAACCGACTCCGGAACCGACTCGGGCGCATCCTCTGGCACCCCCACCCGTCCTCGGACCATCGACTGCGGCAGCGCCGCCCACGGCCAGGCCCGTCCGTGGGAGGCGACCGACGACGACGCCCCTGCCCTCGACTCGGCCGACGCCGCCCTGGTGCGCCGGTGCACCGCCAACGCAGTGGTGGCCCACGCCAAGGAGTTCGGCACCGTGCCCGCCGGCCTGCTGTTGTGGGCCCAGGTCGCCCCGGCAACTGTCGACTGGCGAAAGGTCCTGGCCTCCGAGATCCGCCGAGCGCTGAAGCGGACCACCGGTTCGTCCGACTTCACCTTCGCCCGCCGATCGAGGCGCTCGGCCGCCTTGCCCGGTGTGATTCTGCCCGGACTGTTCCGCCCCTCGCCCGAAGTGGCGGTGGTGGTCGACACCTCAGGATCGATGGGTGCCGAGGAGCTGTCCGACGCACTGGGCGAAATTGACGGAATCTTGGACCGGGCCGGCCTGGCCACCCGCCGGGTGCCGGTGCTGGCGTGCGACGCCGAGGTCGGGGCCATCACCCTGGCCGCCCGCGCCTGCGACGTCGACCTGACGGGTGGGGGAGGCACCGACTTGCGGGTCGGGATCGAGGCCGCCACCCGTCTGCGGCCGCGGCCCCACGTCGTGGTGGTCCTGACCGATGGCTGCACCCCGTGGCCCGCCGTCGCTCCTCGCGGCACCTCGGTGGTGGTCGGCCTCATCGGCGAAGAGGACAGTTGGTGCGAGTCCAGTGTTCCGTCCTGGGCTCGGACCGTGGTGATCAGGCGATCGACATGATCGAAACCTTCGAGCTGCCCGTGGCCTGCAACGGGGACACCCATCGGGTGGAGATCCGCGTCGATGCCCGCCAGCGGGTCCGGTGCGTGCTCCACGATCACGACCAGGTGGTGGAGGATGTCCTCGAGGCCTTGGGAGGCCCGGCCACCGCCTGCAGCCGTGCCGAAGGTGCGGTGCGGTCGCTGCGCAGCCAGATCCCTTCGGCCGCCGACCGGGTCGCATGGGTGCGCCTAGGAATTACCGCCCCGTTCCTCTATGCAGGCTGGCAGAGCGTAGGGGTCACCAGCCCTCGGATGGCCAAGCGTTGGTTGCGCGTCGTGTCAGCGAGCGAGCCCGCGGCAGTTGGCTGGGATGCAGCGACGAAGGTCCTGGCCTGGAAGCTCAACGGCTTCACTACTCCGACCTCGGCGGGCCCGTGGGCTCGCGCTGGCTGTCATCCGTCGACCGCCAGTCAGTGGGTTGCGGCTGGCCAGACAGTGGCCAGCGCCCAGGAGTGGTTCGACTTCGGCGTCGACACACCAGCTGAAGTCGCTGGCTGGCGCGCATTGGGTGCGCACTTGCCCCAAGAGACAGCGGAGTGGCTGGCGGCCGGGGTCTGTTCGGGCATCGAGGCACTGCTGTGGTCCAAGCTCGGGGTCACACGCCCGGCCCACGTAGTGCGCTGGCTGTCTGCCGGAGCGATCGACGCCGACGACGTGTTGTTGTGGGTGCGATGTGGCATCGACATCAGCGGCGGCGCCGGCCCTGAGGCAGTCGAGGACTGGCTGCAGGCGACCTCGTCGGGCAATGTAGCCCGGTCGTGGCTGTCCGCCGGCCGCCACCTGCCCGGTGGCATCACCCGGTCCGGCGTCGCCCCTTGGCAGGCCGTCGGTGTCCACACCGGAGGCTGCCTGGGGGCATGGCTCTCCGTCGGGGTGACCCGGCCCGAAGAAGTGGCCGCTTGGTGGAACGCCGGGGTGACCGATGTGGCCAGTGCTGGCGAGTGGGCCCGGGCCGGCGTGCGTTCGTTGGCGGATCTGGAGCGCTGGGCCGCGGTTGGGATCACCTCGAGCGCCGAGGCCCTCTCGTGGGTGGAGCCGGTCTTCATCACCTGCATCGAGGAGGTGGGGGCCTGGCGAGCCGCCCGCTACCGGAGTCCCGAGTGGGCCCGCCAAGTGGTGT
>CAININ010000264.1 GCA_903849265.1 uncultured Acidimicrobiaceae bacterium | reverse complement strand
GGACTGGTCGGCCTGCTGTGTGACCGAGATATCGAGGAGAACGGCATCGAGGTGGACTTCTTCGGAGAGCGGACGACGATGCCGGCCGGCCCCGCCACGTTGGCGCTCCGCACGGGCGCCATGCTCTGCACCGGGACGATCTACAGCGGCCCAGGTCGCGATCATCGGGCCGTCATCGATCCTCCGATCGATACGAGCCGCCGCGGCACGCTTCGAGAGGATGTACTTCGGCTTACACAGGAGATCGCCCACCGGATGGAGGAGATGATCCGTCGTGCGCCCGAGCAGTGGCACGTGTTCCAGCCGCTGTGGATCGTGGACCGTCCGCTCGAGGAGTCTGTGGCATGAGCTGGGTCGACCGCACTCGCAGGGCGCGCCGTCAGGGGCGGAGTAGCGCCAACGGCAACGGCAACGGCAACGCCGCCGGGTCCAACGGGAACGGCAACGGCTCGAGCGGCAACGGCTCGAGCGGCAACGGCTCCAACGGCAACGGAGCCGTGGAATCCAATGCCGCACAGGGTTGCGCCGAGACCATCTCTCGTCCGGTTCCAGAACTCGAACTCGAGGAGTTCGATCCGAGCAACCCTCTCGCCTCGAACCGGGACCGGTCGAACGGCAACGGCTCCTTCGCCAACGGGTCCCGTCGCCTCCTTGACGGGCACGCTGGTCCACCACGTCGTCCGGACGATCGATTGGTGGACAGCGCTCCAGCGGTCCCGGGAGCAACAACGGCACATCATCATCTGACACTTCCGTTTCCTTCGCCACGGCCCTTTCGAACCAGCGATGTACACGAGGCCGATGTCGTTGCTGTCCTCTCGGCCGAGGGACGGTTCGTCTTCGTGAGTGCCTCCGCTGAGCGACTCCTCGGCTACGACGTGCGTGACATCGTGGGCCGAGACGCGTTCAGACTGTTCGATGCCGAAAGCATCGCCGGCGTCCGTTCGCTCTTCGAAGACCTCGTCGCACGCCGCCAGCTCTCGGTCTCGATGGATCTGAGCACTACGCGTGCTGATGGTCGTGTCCTCGACCTCGAGCTGGTTGCGGCGAACCACCTCGGTGAACCCATCGGCGGCGTGGTCGTGACTCTTCGTGACGTGACGAAACGCAAGGAGATGGAGGCCCGCGCCAACGACCTGGACCGCCGGCACAACGCGCTGATCGAGTCGCTCGTCGACGGTCTGATCATGGTGGATGCCGAGGGTCGGATCGTCCGTGTGAACGAGTCGTTCGAGGTGATGTTCCGTTCGCCTCGGATCCGCATCCTCGGGCGCAACTTCGAAGAGGTGATCGAGCGCTCGATTCGACGAGGTGTGGAGATATTCGACGAGTCGGGCGAGATGCTCGATGCGGCGAGCCACCCGGTATTGGTGAGCCTGCGGCGCGGTCGACGGACCGCCGGTGACGTCGTCGGCTACCGCTTCGGTTCGGCGCCAGCGCGGTGGGTTCGGGTTAGTGCGCAGCCGATCTTCGGTTCGGACGGGACGGTCACCGGAGCAGTAGGCACGTTCAGCGACATCACTGGGGCCCGCCATGCCGCCTATGCACTCCGACAGGAAGAGGAGTTTCTGCGAGTTCTGCTCGACACCCTCGACGAGGGGATCGTGGCGTGCGACGCCCAGGGAAGGATGACGATCTTCAACCCGGCAGCGCGGCGGCTGCACGGCCTGGCCGATTCAGTAGAACCGATCGGGAGGGTGCCGGTCAGCCGGATGCTGCTGCGTCCAGATGGGTCACCCATCGATCCCGAGGAGAACCCGCTGCTCCTGGCGATGTCAGGGGAACGCCTCCACAACGTGGAGATCATCCTGGCCCCGTCGAACGGCGAGCAGCGCAAGGTCAGCGTCAACGGCCAGGCCCTGGTGGACGAACATGGATGGAAGCTCGGAGCGGTCGTAGCCATCCATGATGTGACCGAGCAGAAGCTCAACGAAGAGCGCTTGGCCGACCTTGCGCATCACGACCCGTTGACCGGACTGGCCAACCGCACCCTGTTGGCGGAGCGGATGCGTGAAGCGGTGGAAAGCCTGAATGGCGTGCCCGGCGGAGCAGCGGATGGCCCCGGAAGTGTACTGGAGTCCGACAGCACCCGCACCCATCCCGAGCACCCCGGCGTGGCCGTCTACCTCCTCGATCTCGACAACTTCAAGGACATCAACGATGCACTGGGCCACGACGTAGGAGACGATCTGCTGGTTGCTGTCGCTCGTCGACTGGCCGCGTTGGTGCGACCGTCGGACACTGTGGCCCGTCTCGGGGGTGACGAGTTCGTTGTGGTGTGCGAGATCGAGAGCGGCGAGGAGGAGATGCTCCGGATCTCCCAACGGATCACCGGAGCGCTCGCCCGCCCCTATCGCATCGATGGACGGACCTTGGTCGCCGAGGCGTCGGTCGGGGGCGTGTTCGTCGATGACCCGGCTACAGATCCTTCCAAGTTGCTGAGTCTGGCCGACGACGCCATGTACGGGGTCAAATGGAGTCGGCGGCGTCAGCGCCGCTCGATGACGGACTGACGGAACGGTGCCGCGAGGAGGAGTCGGAACAGCACTCCAGCGCATCGCGCTCGTATGCCCTTACAGCTTGTCGAGGCCGGGCGGCGTCCAAGGGCAGGTACTCGGCCTCGCCCGCACACTGACAGGACGTGGCCATCGGGTAGCGGTATTCGCCCCGGTGGACCATGGCGCCGAGATTCCCGACGGTGTGGAACTGGTGGTGACGGGACATTCGACCTCGCTGCCGGCCAACGGGTCTGTTGCTCCGGTATCGGTCTCACCGATGGCGCTCCATCGGGCGATGGCAGACCTGCGGGGCTGGATCCCCGATGTGATCCACGTCCATGAGCCGTTTGCCCCAGGGCTGTCGTTCGGGCTCCTGGCCGGTCGGAGTCCTGCGCCTGT
>CAININ010000263.1 GCA_903849265.1 uncultured Acidimicrobiaceae bacterium | reverse complement strand
TCGGCTGGGCGCATGGCGACCGTCCCCATGGCCTCGGCGATCTGGTCGATAGGAAACTCAGCCGGAGGAGGGAACCCGAGTGCGGCTGGGGCGTTGCGGGTGGACTGGAAGATCTTGGTGTCTATGAGTTCGGGACACAGACACGAGACGCCTACCGGGGTTCCCTCGAGCTCCATGGCCAGCGACTCCGACAGTCCCACCACTGCGTACTTGGTGGCGTGGTACGAGCCGAGCATGGGCGACGAGGTCAGGCCGGCCTCGGACGCGGTGTTGACCACGTGCCCCTCACCCTGTTCGAGCATCAGAGGGACGAACGTGCTGACGCCGTAGGCCGGGCCGAGCAGGTTCACCCCGACCACCCAGTCCCACACTGCTGGCTTCGTCTTGTGGTTGGGCCGCCCAGATGCCACTCCGGCGTTGTTGCACAGCAGGTGGACCGAACCGTATGCGGCCAGTGCCGCGTCACGCAGTCCCTCTACCTGGCTGGCATCGGACACGTCGCACACCACCGGGGTGACCGCACCGCCCGCGGCGATGATCCGGGCCGACTCGCGCTCCAGCACCGGCTGCTCGATGTCGGCCATGACCACCGACATCCCCTCGGCCAGGAACCGCTCAGTGAGCGCCAGGCCGATGCCCGAGGCCGCTCCGGTGATGACTGCAGTACGTCCGTCCAACTCCATCGCTTCTGTGTCCTTTTGTCTAGGCCGCCGGTGCGGCCGGGTTGTCGTGGCCGCTAGTGCGGCTGGTTCGTAGGTGCCGCGAGTGCGGCGAACGCTCGGATGTCAGATCAAACCCGTGCGATGACCTCATCGCCGAAGCGAGCCAGCGAATCGGCCGTGTCCTTCCAGAACAGGAACGACGGGACCACGATGCGATCCACGCCTAGATCCACCAGGGCCGCAACCTCGTCCATCGAGTCGGCACCGAAGACGCCGTTGCCGCCACAGGTGATCTCGATGGCCGACGGATCCCGGCCCACCTCGGTCGCAGTCTCACGCACGATGGCGAACAGTTCAGCGAGCACCCGGTGGCTGCCCGACGCCGGGAAGAAGCCGTCGCCGATCCGGCCGGCACGGCGCGCCGCGATCTCGGTGTGGCCGCCGATGTGGATGGGGACGGTTCCGTTCACGGGCTGGGGACGGCTGATGCAGTCGGTGAAGGACGTGAACTCACCGGAGTAGGTGGCCTGGTCCTGGCTCCACAGAGCCCGCATGGCGGCCACCCCGTCATCAGTTCGTCGGCCCCGCTCGGCAAAGGGGATACCGATGGCGTCGAACTCTTCTTCGAGCCAGCCGACGCCGACCCCGAGCTGCATCCGGCCGCCCGACAGGTGGTCGAGGGTGGCGACCTCCTTGGCCAGGACTACCGGATTGCGCTGCGGTTGGATCAAGATCCCCGTCGCCAGGTTGATCGTCGTGGTCGCCGAGGCCAGGAAGGCCAGCCACACCAGCGGGTCGGGAATCGGCGCGTGATCGGAGCCCGGCATCCGCCCCGACTTGTCGTAGGGGTAGGTCGACTCGTAGCCAGCGGGGACGACGGTGTGCTCCACCGTCCACAACGACTCGAACCCGGCCGACTCGGCGGCCTGAGCGAACTCGACGGCGGCCACCGGATCGACGAACGGGCCGGTATTAGCGAAGACGATGCCGAACTTCATGACGGGGACTCCTCTGTGTTGAGTGTGCAGATCGTGCCGGTCCGGGGGTCCACCCGGCCGGCCAGGTAGGTACGGAAGAGCTCGATGACACCGTCAGGGCCAGTCACGTGCTCCAGGGTGATCCACTCTTCCACCCACTGGCTGTAGCGGCTCCATGCCTCGGCCATGGTGGCCTCCAGCACGTCGGCACCCCAATCACGGCTGCGCTTGGTGATCTGGCTCGGTGCGAACAAGAAGGCCGGCGCTGGCCCGGGCAGGGCACCTTGGTCAGCGGCGGGTGCGCTGTCCCAGTGGGTGTCGCCGACGATCATCGAATGCTGGAGTTGTGCGCCCAGTCGGTGGTGGACCGATGTCACGATGCCTTGGTCGCCGGACACGTCGATGAAGACCGACGGCACCTGGTCCAGCGAGTCGACGCCGTCGTAGGTGATCACGTCGTCGTAGACCCCGAGCGACCGGCAGAACTCGGCATTCGCCGTCGAGGTGAGGGCGACGGTGCGCAGCCCTCGGGCGTGGACGAGGTAGGCCGCCCCCAGCGCCGTCTTGGCCGAGGCGCTCGCGATCACGATCTGCTCAGCTCCGAAGTCGCCGTTATCGGAGAGGAAGTCGTCGATGACGAACGACGTGAAGAAGAGCGGGTAGAGGAGCATCTGGAGCTCCTCGTTGTCCGGCCGGTAGGCGGGGTCAACGGCACAGCGGCGGTAGCTGTTGTACGGACCGGCAAGATCCGCCCGGTGTGGGGACCCGTCGGTGATCGAGGAGGGGTTCGGCCGGGCCACCGTCACGACCAGCTCGGTCGACATGGGAAGGAACCCGAACATGCGCTCCCCCACCACGACATCGTCCGAGCGGGTCTCCACCACATCGGCAAAGCCCCACACCGGCACCCGCCCCCAGGACGTGTCGTCGCCGCCGTCGGGCGGGGACGCCGGAAAGAAGTCCCAGTAGCGGAGCATGTCGCCGATCACGGCGTAGGAGACGTTGTTCGACGAGAACCCGAACTGGTCGACCCGCAGCCGGGCCTGACCCTCTGCCAGCGGTGCCGGCGCAGGCTCGACCGTGCGCCAGCGGGTGAATTCGCCACGTGCGACTTCAATGTCCATTCTGACCGTCTCCTCGTCTCGAACTTCGGAACAGTTGTTCCGCAGCACACCGGTGGCCGTCGTGTCGAACCCCGCCCATCGGTGCTCATCTGGTGTCATTTCTGCTGACAACTGTCAACATAAGTGACAGAAGATACACTAGCAAGCGATGCGAAGGATCTGTCGTCCGACATGAGTACCACCATCCCCACTCTCACCGAGGCCGACGTCGTCGCCTTGGCCTCACGGTCACTGCAGCCGGCGACACCTGGCCGCGGTTCCGTCGCCTTGGAGATCGAGTGGATCATCGTCGACTCGTCCGATCGATCGAGGCCGGTGCGGTGCGACGAGGTGATGTCCGCCGCGGCCGGCGAACTCCCGTGCGGCGGCCTCCTCAGCATCGAGCCAGGAGGCCAGCTCGAGCTCACGACGGCGCGTCATGACGGCGCACGCGAAGCCCTGGCTGCGGCCGACGCAGACGAAGCAGCGCTGGCGAACCGGCTTGCCGCCTCGGGACTGCGCATGCTCGCCACCGGTCTCGACCTGTACCGCCCACCGCTGCGGTTGCTTGACCTGCCCCGCTACCGGGCGATGGAGGGCTCGTGGGAAGCCGCCGGACTCGACGGTCGCCTGGCCACGAACTCGACGGCGTCGATCCAGGTCAACCTCGACTTCGGCCAGGAGCCTCTGGTCACGTGGGAGCGGGCGGGGCTGGTCGCTCCGGTCCTCGCAGCCGCCTTCGCCAACTCGCCGCACCGGGCCGACGATGGTTCGTGGAGGGCCTCGGCCCGCTGGTCAGTGATGGCCGCCTTCGACCCCAGCCGGACACGCCCGGTCCCCACCGGGTCCGTGCAGGCCTGGGCCGACTACGCGCTGGACGCGCTGGTCTTCGTCATCAGTGACGGAACGGACGTCCTCCCGGTCGATCCTCCGTTCAGCCTCCGTCGATGGGTGAAGGAAGGCCATCGGTTCGGCTACCCGGATGCCGAAGATGTCGCCGTGCACCTGACCACCCTCTTCCCTCCGGTCCGCCCTCGAGGATGGCTGGAGTGCCGGTTCCTCGACGCGCTGGCGGCACGTGACCGCGAGGTCGCGGTGCTGACCGTGGCCGCCCTCATCGGGGACGATGCCCCGATCGCCGACCTTCGCACGGCCGTCGACATGGACTCCGACCCGTGGGTGCTGGCACCTTTTGGGACTGCTGACCGAGACATGCGACATGCAGTCGAACGGTGCCTGGAACTCGCCATTGCCATCCTGGACGCCCAGAGCGACGGCGCGTCCGCACCCCTGCGGGCGTGGGTCGACCGACGCCGGGCGGCCGGGTGGGCGATACCCGCTGGCGCAGAAGATGTGACCGCAGCCGATCTACAGTCCGTTGTCCCCCTCGAACAGGAGATCCACTGATGGACCCCTACATCCTTTACGCCATGCCCGGTTCGCTCTATTCGGCCAAGGCTCGGTCCTACCTCCGCAAGCACCGGATCGAATACGTCGAGCGGGCCCCGGGCGACGCCCGATACAACGATGAGGTCGTGCCCGCCATCGGCCGGTGGATCATCCCGGTGCTGCAGGCACCGGACGGCACGATCGTCCAGGACACCGTCGACATCATCGACCACCTCGATGCCACGGTGGCGCCCGGGCGGTCCGCCTACCCCGCCACGCCCGTCCAGAGGGCGGTCGCCCACCTGCTCGAGCTCTTCGGCGGCGAGGGCCTACTGCGCCCGGCCATGCACTACCGGTGGGACTTCGACGACACGAACGTGCCGTTCCTCCGGAAGGACTTTTCGGCCAGCCTCGTGCTCGGCGGCGATGACGACACTCGTGACGGGGTCTTCGCCTTCTCGAGTGACCGGATGCGGTCGGCCACGGCGGCGTTCGGGGTGAGCGAGGAGCTCGTGCCCGAGATCGAGCGGTCCTACGCCGAGTTCCTGGCCCTGTTCGACGCCCACCTGGCCGGCTCCCCGTATCTGCTGGGCGGGCGTCCGACCATTGCCGACTTCGGGTTCATGGGACCGCTCCACGCCCACCTGGCTCGGGACCCCTATCCGTCCGTGCAGATGAAGCAGCAAGCCCAACGGGTATGGCGGTGGGTTGAGCGGATGAGCGCCCCGGTGCTCGACGCCAGCGAATACGGCGACGTCTCCGAGGACCTGTTCGCCGACGACGCCGTGCCCGCCACCCTGCAGGCCTTGCTGGCCTACATCGGCGAGGAGTACCTCGAGGAGGCCATGGCGCAGGTGGCTGCGGTCGACGGCTGGCTGGCCGAGCACCCGGACGTCACCGACGGCGACGTCGTGCTGGGCAAGGCGAACCGTCGGTTCAGTGGCACCACCACGTTCCCTTGGCGCGGTGAGTCGATGACGGTGGCCGTCGTTCCCTACCGGCTCTACCTGATCAAGCGCCTGCAAGATTCGGTGGCCACCGGCACCGCCGAGGACCAGGCCGCGGTGCGGGCCGTCTTTGCCGAGGCCGGGTTGGACCCGCTCCTCGACGTCACGCCCCGTCGCTGGGTCGTCCGGGGCGACAACCGCGAGGTGTGGGGGCCTGCGCAGGAGCCGGTATTCCCCGGCTGAGCCGCCCGGTGGGTCACCGAGTCAACGCGCCCGGGACCGTTCTTCAACCCAGTCGATCACGGTGAGGTCGGGACGCGCACTGGACAGTCGGGAAAGCTGACGCAACCCGGTCGGGCTGGTCACGTTGACTTCTGACAGGTGCCCTCCGATCACGTCGATCCCTACGAACCACAGCCCGTCGGCCCGCAACGCCGGGGCCAGCGCGTCGATGATCCGGCGGTCGCTGTCGTCGAGATCCACCACGTCTGCCACTGCGCCGAGGCCGATGTTGGCCCGGAACTCGCCCGGCGCCGGCATACGTCGCAGCACGCCCAGCGGTACGCCGTCGAGTAGCAGGATCCGTCGGTCGCCGTCATAGACCTCGGGCAGGAACCGCTGGGCCATCACCGGTCGGGTTCCTCCCGCTGTCCGCTCGGTAACCAGGGCCGGACCATCTGGATCCCCGGGTTTGAGAAGGCACACTCCTTCCCCACCGTGGCCATCGAGCGGCTTCAGAACCGCGGCACCGTGTTCTGCGGCAAAGGCGCACAGAGCCGCCTGGTCGGCCGTCACCAGCGTGGCTGGCATCAGGTCGGGGAACCGGCAGGCGTAGAGCTTCTCGTTGGCCTCGCGCAGCGCCCGCGGGTCGTTGACGATCAGTGTCTGCCCGCGTGCGAACTCGAGCAGGAGCGTCATGTTCAGGTAGTCGGTATCCACCGGTGGGTCCGTGCGGACCAGGACAGCGTCGATGTCGGCCAGGTCGATGAGTTCAGGTCGCCCGTCGTCGAACCGCACCCCGCCACTACCGACAACAATGCGGGTATCGGCCCGGACCGTGCCCTCGACCAGGCTCAGGTCGCCAGCCATGCAGTGCCGCACCCGGTGTCCACGTTCGAGCGCAGCAGCCATCAGCCCGATCGACGTGTCGCCGTCGGGATCAGCGTTCTCCAGCGGATCCATGATGACCAGGAGGTCCACGACGGTCAGCCTGCGGGCCGGCGGGCCTTGGCCCGGTGTCGGGTGAACCGGTCGACCAGCTCGTCGGTCTGCTCATCGGACCAAGACACCGCGTTCCAACCGGCGAGCCCGGTGCATCGCTCGACGTGAGCCGACACCCGGGTGTCGACGGGTCCAGTGAACCCGAGCCGTCCCAGTGCGGCCAACCGCACGTAGACCGGGATCACAGCCGCCTCGGCCAACGACGGGGCATCTCCGGCCAGCCACGCCGAACCGTCCAACCACTCCCCCATCTCCCCGAGAGCCTCTGCCATCGAGGAAGACGCCGTGGCGATCCGGTCCTCGTGGGTTCCGTAGTACACGCCGATCATCGGGGGGAACACGTGGGCGTCGATCCACGCAGTGCGCTCGCGGACCACTGCCCGTCGGGATTCATCCGCCGGCAAGAGGGGACGGGCGGCGAAGCACTCCTCGAGCCACTCGAGGATGGGCAGCGAGTCCGCCCGGTACTCGGACCCGATCCGCACCATGGGGATCTCCCCCCGGGGCGAGTGGTCCACGAACTCGGGCGGCACAACGAACCCGCGTGGACGGGCCGCGGTGGGCGGCACGTCGACGACCTCATGGACGATCCCCCGCTCGGCCAAGGCGAACGACACCCGGACCGAGTACGGGCAGATCCAATTCCCGAACAACGTGACATCCTGCGTGTCGACGGGTCCCGTCATGCGAACAGCTGCTCACATCCCGTGTCGGCCAGCATTCGGCCGACGGCGGCACGTGACCCCGGGTCCAGTTCGTCGTGGGCTGCACGCAGCCACCGCAGGCACTTGGCCTGATAGGCGAACGGGCCCTGACGGAACTCGTGCCCGTCGATGGTGCAGATGACCTCGTCGGCGCCCGACTCGAGGGCTGCGGCGTTGGCAAGGAGGAACGGCGCGTAGGTACGGCCGACCTCACAGAGGAGATCACTGATGGTGGCCTGGATGGACCCAGCGTCGGTCCAGCCAGCATCTCCGTCGACAGGCAGCCAGCTGAGATCATCGGTGGAGTTGACCCAGTGCACCACCCGAGGGGCCCGGTCGACGGCAACGCGTGCCGACTCCGGATCCCATCCGACCAGCTGACTGAACTGCCCAAAGATCCCGAAGTCGCCGCGACCCGGCCGCTCCCCCAGAAGAAAGGGGGTCGTCGCCAGGTGGGCGTCGAACAGGTCGAGCAGGCGTTCATACGAATGCTCGATGACCGGCCGGTTTCCCTCGGTCGAGCCCACCAGCGCCATTCGGCTCTGCTGGCGGTCGGTGATGAACAGCCGGGAGCGCTCGAGCTGTTCGGCCGGCATCTGCTGGTCGATGTCGAGCGGAAGCTGCATCCCAGCCTTGGCCACGGCGTCCTCGTACCACCAGCGGTAGTGGTACATCTGCTTGGTCACCCACTCGTCCCCGTAGTCCTCCAGCAGGTAGTCCAAGAAGGCGACAGCAGGGTCGACCGGCACGATGCTCCGATCGGGTACCAACTCCTCGAGGCGCATGATCTGTGGGCTCGAGTCGATCATGGCGTCCGGGTAGGCGCCGTTCTGGTCCGGGAAGCTGATGGCCGGGATGAGCGCCACCGGGGCGGCCGGCAGGTCGTCCCACTTCGAGCCGCGCAGCACCCACTGAAACGGGATGCGCCGGTAGCGGAGCACGGCCCGCATTTTCAACGAGTAGGGCGAACCGAGTGCCCCGGCGATCCGCAGCGGCCGGTCCGGGGTCAGTGCGGCACTGCTCCCGTCGCCCGCACCAGAACTCACGGAGAGGTCTCCATCGAGTAGCTGTTCTCGAAGTTGTCCTGGAGCACGTGCGCGGCGTTGGCAGTCGTCGCCACCACCAGCGGCTTGGTCAAGGTCCGGGCCCGGTAGGTCCAGCCGGCGGGCAGCGTCAACCGCGATCCAAGTCCGGGCAGGTCGGCCTGGGTCAGCGTGGGGTCGGTGATCTGACTGTACGTCTGCATCACCCAGACTGCACCGGTCGGATCCGTCAGCTCGTAGACCTGGCGGCCTGCGTTAAAGGTGAACGTCGCCTGCCGGCTGACGGTATGAGACGTGAACGGAACCTGGGCTGCGGCGATGCTCGTGCCGATCACAACGGTCGCATACATGTTCATGGCCATGCCGCCGAAGGACTTGACCACCTGGCTACCGGTCCTGGTGTGGTCGATCGAGTTCATCAACCAGAAGCGGGGCCCGTTCAGCTTGGCTGCCAGCATGCCGTTCTCCTTGGCGATCGCCGCGGAGTCCTCTGCAGCCCACTGCGCCTCGGGACAGGCATTCAGCGGATAGGTGTTGTAGACGTCGGCCACGAGTCCGCCCGCGCCCAGATGCACCAGGAGCACCTCGCAGTAGCGCTTACCGACGACTCCACCGGCGACCAGATGGGCCGTCCCCGTGGACGCGGTCGAGGAGGTGGACGTGGACGAGGCAGACGAACTGCCGCAGGCTGCAGCGGTCAGGGCCACCATCGCAGCACCCAGGACGGCTGCGCAGCGGATCCATCTTCTGTCAGTAGTTGTGTCACGATTCATGTCGATACCGTAGCCGGACAGGGGCCGCCCTGTCCGTGTGGTCCGCCGAACTACAGTCCGGCACGGCTTGGTCCTTCCCCGATCGAGTCCGGAGAGGACACCATGGCCCCGAATCCATCGCTCACTGCACTCGAGATCGCCCGCCAGGCCACACTGCGCCCGGTCACAGAGATCGCGGCAGGGATGGGGATCAGCGAGCACCTCCTCCAGCCCTTCGGCCGCTACGTGGCCAAGGTCTCGCTTGATGCCATCGACGCACTGGCCGATCGGCCTCGGGCCCGCTACGTGGTGGTGACCGCCGTCACGCCGACTCCGCTCGGCGAGGGCAAGACCACCACCACCATCGGGCTGTCTCAGGGCATGGCCCACATCGGCAAGCGAGCGACGGCCTCCATCCGGCAGTCGTCGATGGGCCCGACGTTCGGCATCAAGGGCGGCGCCGCCGGTGGGGGCTACAGCCAGGTGGCGCCGTTCGAGTCGATGAATCTCCACCTCACCGGGGACATGCACGCCGTCACGGCCGCACACAACACGCTGTCCGCCATCGTGGACAACCACCTCCACCACGGAAATGAGCTCGCCCTCGATCCCCATGACATCTCGTGGCGCCGAGTCCTCGACGTCAACGACCGAGCGCTGCGCAACATCGTCGTCGGACTAGGTGCCGCCCAGGACGGGATCACCCGCCAAGCCGGGTTCGACATCACCGCCGCCTCCGAAGTGATGGCGATCCTGGCGCTGTCCACCTCTCTGGCCGACATGCGCCGCAGGCTCGGCACCATCGTGGTGGGCTTCGACACCTCGGGCCGCCCGGTGACCGCCGAAGATCTGCGAGGGGCCGGGGCCATGACCGTCATCATGCGCGACGCGCTGCAGCCCAACCTGCTCCAGACCTTGGAGAACACGCCCGTCCTGGTGCACGCCGGCCCATTCGGGAACATCGCCCACGGCAACTCCTCGGTCGTGGCCGACCAGATCGGGATCCACACCGGCGACTTCCTCATCACCGAAGCCGGCTTCGGGGCGGACATGGGCGCCGAGCGGTTCTTCAACATCAAGTGCCGGGTGTCCGGCCTGGTGCCCGATGCCGCCGTCGTCGTCACCACGGTGCGTGCGCTGAAGGCCCACTCAGGCGCACATCAGATCGTGGCCGGACGGCCACTGCCCCCGGCGATCCTCGCCGAGAACCCGGACGACGTCCGTGCCGGTGGTGCCAATCTGATCAAGCAGATCGAGAACGTGTTGCTCCACGGGGTGACGCCGGTTGTGGCCATCAATGCGTTCCCCGACGACTTCGAGAGCGAGTACGACGTCATCCGTGAGATCGCCGCTTCGCTCGGCGTCCGGTGCGCAGTCACCACCCACTTCGCCGACGGCGGCGCCGGGGCCGTCGAACTGGCCCGCGCTGTAGCGGAGGCAGCCGATGAACCGAGCTCGTTCTCCTTCCTCTACCCGTCCGAGGCGACGCTGCGCCAGAAGATCGAGGCCATCGCCACCCAGGTGTACGGAGCCGACGGTGTCGACATCCAGCCCTCGGCGGCACGTTCGCTCGACCGGCTCGAGGCCAACGGGTTCGGCGACCTTTCGGTATGCATCGCCAAGACCCATCTGTCGATCTCCTCGGACCCCAAGCTCAAGGGAGCCCCGACCGGTTGGCGGCTGCCCGTGCGCGAGGTGCGCCTTTCGGCTGGCGCCGGGTTCGCCTACGCCATCTGCGGAGACATGCGGACAATGCCAGGGCTGGGCTCCCACCCTGCCGCCTTCGACATCGACATCGACGCCGATGGAGAGATCGTCGGGCTCTACTGACCGACCTGTCGACCCATCAGCTGACCCGTTGGCGTTGCCTCCGGACCGGTGCGGATCAGTGCGGGAACGGCTCCGAGGCAGCCGACAGCTCCTCTTCAGCCAGATGGATCTCCATCGGCGTGCCCGTCGGACGCGGCGCGGACCGGTCGAGGCCCAGAGCCGCCACCACGGTGCCGCCGCCGACCAGCAGCGCCCCGATCAGGAAGGCGAGCCGGTAACCGTTCGTCAAGGCCACCGCGGTCGGGTGCCCGAGCGACTCCAAGTGGCGGGTGAAACCGGTGGCGATGGCGCTCAAGATCGCCAGGCCCAGGGCCGCGGCCATCTGCTGGGACACGTTGACGATGCCCGACCCGAGTCCGGCATCGACGACCGGCACATCGGCCATGGCGATGGCCAAGAGTGGGGCGAAGGCAGTACCGGCCCCCAGCCCGATGAGCAGGAACGCCGGAAGCATCACCGACACATACGACGTGTCCGTACCGAGCAAGGTCAACATGAGCAGCCCGACCGTGGCCGAAACCATTCCCGGGATGAGAACGCGCTTGCCTCCGAACCGGGTGACGAGGCGGGCGGTGATCCCGGCCGACAGGATCCCCATGGTGACCGACATGGGCAGGAAGGCCAGGCCCGTCTGGACGGGCGAGTAGCCGAGCACCCCTTCGAGGTAGAGCGCCCCGAGGAAGAATGTCGAGAACATGCCCGTCGCCAGCATTCCCCGGATAACACTGGTTCGGGTCAGGGTGGGGATGCGCAGGATCCGCAACGGCATGATCGGATTGGACACCTTGGCCTCGAGCACGAAAAAGCTCACCGCCAACGCCACCGATGCCCCCAGGAAGCCGAGTGTGTGTGCAGACAGCCACCCGAACTCGGTGGCCGTCGAAATGGCATAGATCCCGACCATCAGTGCCAGCGTGATCAGTACCGACCCAGGCACATCGACACCGGTCCGGATGCCGAGGCCGACGTTTTCGCGGATCAGGATGCGGCCGAACACAAAGGTGAACACCCCGATTGGCACGTTGATGAAGAAGATCCAGTGCCAGCTCAACGCCTGCGTGAGGATGCCGCCGACCAAGAGGCCGATCGATCCGCCCCCGACGGCAACGAAGATGTAGGCGCTCATCGCCTTGGATCGTTCGGCCGGCTCCGGAAACTCGGTGACGATGATGGCGATGATGGCCGACGCCGAAAACGCGCCGCCGATTCCTTGGAAGAACCGCCCCACCACCAGCATGGACTGAGTCTGGGCCAGCCCGCAGGCGATGGACGAGCACGTGAAGAGCACGATTCCGGACAGAAAGACCTTGCGACGTCCGATCAGGTCACCGAGCCGGCCGGCCATGAGCAGGAAACTGCCGAAGCTGATCAGGAAGGCAGTCACCACCCAGGTCAGGCCCGACGCCGTGAAGTGCAGCTCCTTCTGGATGTCCGGCAGGGCCACGTTGACGATTGACGAGTCGAGCGCGTTCATGAACATGGCCAGACACACGACGACAAGTGCCCACCAGCGCAAACGGCTGGATCGGGACGCGCCAGAAGACGCCGATGAGGCCGCAGGGGACATCCCCCCATTTGAGCGCCTGGTGGTACATCCATCAAATCCAGCCGAACGCAGGGTGCTCAGTGGGCGCGTCCGGCGCCGACTTTGCCAGTGAGGGAGGTCAGTGCAACACTCCGCCCATGGATTCCTCCGGGTCTGTCGCCCCGTCCCCTTGCCGCAGTCCGATCCGCCGCACCGCGCTCTTCGGCGCTGTGCTGCTCGCCACCCTCGCCAGCTGCTCCTCGTCGTCGACCTCACCGACGAGTAGCTCTCGCCCGGCCTCTGCCTCGTCGACGTCGGCCACAGACTGTCATCGTCCGCCGGCTCGCACGATCCGAGCGACTCCGGTCACCGGCACCCCGACCGACTGGACCGTCACCTCGTTCGACAAGACCGCCATCCGGGCCCACTGGTTTCCCCACTCCGTGTTCGCCCCCGGCACCGGGGCCGGGCCCCATCCGACCGTCTTGATGGGACCGGGGTGGAGCCTCTCCGGAGACACCGACACCAACGGCCAGGGCATCCTCGGGGCCGTCCCCATCCGATCCCTCCTCGATGCCGGCTACAACGTCTTGACCTGGGACCCCCGCGGCTTCGGGAAGTCGGGCGGCAAGGCGGAGGTGGACAGCGCCCTCTACGAGGCACGCGACGTCAGCACGCTGATCGGCTGGGTCTCTACCAAGCCCGGCGTGCAGCTCGATGCACCGGGCGACCCCCGCATGGGAATGGTCGGCGGCTCGTACGGCGGCGGCATCCAGATCGTCACGGCTGCCACCGACTGCCGGGTGGATGCCATCGTGCCGACCATCGCCTGGCACTCGCTGACCACCAGCCTCGACAAGTCGGGCACCATCAAGTCCGGATGGTCGGGCATCCTCAGCAACCTGTCCGGGGGCGACCACGTGGATCCCGTGGTTTCCGCCTCGGCTGCGTCGGGCAGCACCACCGGGACCATCACCCCGGCCCAGGCCGCGTGGTTCGCCGCCCGGGGGCCGGCCCACCTGGTCCACCGGATCACCGTGCCGACATTGATCGTGCAGGGGACGGTCGACACGCTCTTCACACTCCAAGAAGGGGTCGACAACTACAAGATCCTGCAAGCTGCTGGTACGCCGACGGCCATGCAGTGGTTCTGCGGGGGCCACGGGGTGTGCCTGACCAATCCGGGTGACACCGCCGCAGTCGAGCAGGCCACTCTGGCCTGGCTGAAGCGGTATGTGCAGCGGGACACCTCGGTCGACACCGGCCCCGGGTTCAGCTTCGTCGACCAGGACGGCACCATGTATTCAGCACCCTCGTATCCGCCGACCCAGGGTCTTCCGTTCGCAGCCAACGGGTCGGGCACCTTGGCGCTCGTATCGACCGGTGGGTCGGGGCCGTTGACCGCCACCCCGGCCGGACAGCAACTGGCCTCACTCGTCGCCCCCATCACCCCGGCGCCAGCCACCAACGCTGTCGACGTCCCGGTCGCCTTTGCGAGCTCCGGTGTCATCGTCGGGGCTCCCCGGGTCCTCCTCGCCTACAAGGGCACGACTCCGGCTCACGACCGGCCGACACGAGTCTTCGCCCAACTGGTCGACACCGACACCGGGCTCGTGCTGGGCAACCAGGTGACGCCGATCGCCGTCACCCTCGACGGGCACACCCATACCGTGTCGGTCCCACTCGAGATCGTGGCGTACACGGCCACCTCGTCGTCGCATGTTCAGCTTCAGCTGGTGGCCACCACCGTCGCCTATGCCCCGCCGCAACTGGGCGGATCGATCACCTTCTCCACGATCCACGTCACCCTGCCGGTGGCCGCGTCGCTCACGCCCAAGGGCTTAGTGCGAGCACTGCGGTAACGGTCGGGCTCGTCAGCCCGGGCGCACAACCCGACGTCAGCCCGGGCGCGCAGCCCGCCGTCAGTCCGGCAGACCGCCGAGGAACCCCAAGATGGCATCGTTAGTGAGGCCGGGATGGGTCATGTTGGTGGCGTGGCTCCCGCCCTCCACTGCCACCACGCCGGAGGCCCCGATGAGCCCGTCGGCCATGGCTTCGGCCTTGTCGATGGAGATCGACACGTCAGCGGTGCCGTGGACGATCAGGGCCGGTGCTCCGATCTCTCCCAGGCGGTCGGCGATGCTCTCCCGCTCAAGCAGTGTCCGCCCCGGGTTGGCCAGATCCTCTTGAGGACGGGACTTCCAGATGGCGATCCAGACGGCGGCGAGTTCGGGGTCCCCGATGATGAGCGAGGCAGTGGCCTCAGCCAGGGCGTCGGTAGGCCCGTTCGCCACCCAGTCGTCGATCATGCCCTGGTAGAGCGGGATCACATCGGCGTCCTCGGGCCCGGCCTGGGTGTCGAGCAGGATCAGCCCGCGGACCCGTTCGGGAGCGAGCAGGGCTACCCGCAGCGCCACGAACCCGCCCTGGGACATCCCGCCCACCACGGCCCGGTCGATCCCGAGGTGGTCCATCAATCCGAGGCAGTCGCCAGCCGAGTCCCAGTAGGTGAACGGCTCGCCGTCGTAGACCGTCTCGCCGAACCCGCGCTGATCGAACGTGATCACCCGGTAGCGGTCCGCCAGGGCGGACACCTGGGCGTCGAACATGGTCCGGTCCATCAGGAACCCGTGCCCGAGCACGACCGCCGGACCGTCTCCGCCGGTGTCGTCGTATGCGATCGTCGCCCCGTTGACCCC
>CAININ010000262.1 GCA_903849265.1 uncultured Acidimicrobiaceae bacterium | reverse complement strand
GCCCCAGGCTCTCAGGGCAAGCGGCACGTGGGTGTCCCTGTAGTAGTCGTGGTCGAAGGTCGCACCCTCGGTGGTCGGGTAGAGGACACTGAATCGAATCACGGCGGGACGCCCTTTCGAAAAGCCGCGGCGCGGTCGGCAGCGGTCTACCGGGATCGGTGAAGTGGCCGCCCAAGTGCCCCGATGGTACCCGGGGCCGCCCAAGACTCGGTGGTCGAACGGCGAACCCGGCACGCCCCGTAGACCACCCGGGTTCAGCCGAGCAGCGTTGGATACACCAGACGCAGGATCAGGCGGTGACGGAAGAGGCGTCGGCCGCCTCGAGGCGCACCTGCGCACGCAGCACAGCAGCCTCAGCCTCTACCAGCTCGGGGTCGGCCACTTCGCCTTCGGCCGGGGCACGTGAAGCGGTGCCACCCAGTTCGGCGACGCGTGCCTCAGCGGCCTCCAGGGCCACGCGGGCCCGATCGGCGTCGATCTCCTCCGCCAGCTCGGCCACGCCGACCAGCAGGGTCACCCGGGTGCCCGTGGGGCCGTCGGGATCGCCGCTGTCGTCGAACGGCACGTTCTGCTCGACCTGGGTGAAGCCGCCGTGGACGGCGACCCGTGCTTCTTCGCCTTCTGCTCGGACCACCCGGACCACGCCGGGCTTCACCGTGCCGACGAGCGGGGTATGGCCGGCCAGGAACGAAGCGTCGCCCTCACCGGTGCGCAGGATCACTTCTGAAGCCATCCCGCTGAGCAGGATGCGCTCGGGGGTGACCAAGTTGATCTGGAAGAGGGTGTCGTCGGCCATGGTTGGTTGTCGCTCCGCTCAGCTGTTGGCGAGGTCGTGGGCCTTGGCCAGCACGGACTCGGCTCCGCCGACGTTGAAGAACGCCTGCTCGGGAACCTCGTCGAGGTCGCCGTTGACGAGGGCTTCGAACGACTCGACCGTCTCCTCGACGGGCACGGTCACACCCTTCAGCCCGGTGAACACCTCGCCCACGTTGAACGGCTGGGACAAGAAGCGCTGGACCTTGCGGGCACGGGACACGGTGACCCGGTCCTCCTCGGACAGCTCGTCGAGGCCGAGGATGGCGATGATGTCCTGGAGCTCCTTGTACCGCTGCAGCACACCCTGGACCCGACGGGCCACGGCGTAGTGGCGCTCGCCCACGATCTCGGGGGCGAGGATGTTCGACGTCGATGACAAGGGGTCCACGGCCGGGTAGATGCCCAGCGAGGCGATGTCACGGGACAGTTCAGTGGTGGCATCGAGGTGGGTGAACGTGGTGAACGGCGCCGGGTCGGTGTAGTCGTCTGCAGGGACGTACACGGCCTGCAGCGAGGTGATCGAACGGCCTCGGGTAGAGGTGATCCGCTCCTGAAGCTGGCCCATCTCGTCCGCCAGGGTGGGCTGGTAGCCCACGGCGGAGGGCATGCGGCCCAACAGGGTCGAGACCTCGGAGCCGGCCTGGACGAAGCGGAAGATGTTGTCCACGAACAGGAGCACGTCCTGGTTCTTCACGTCACGGAAGTACTCGGCCATGGTGAGCGCGGCCAGGGCGACGCGCAGGCGGACGCCCGGGGGCTCGTCCATCTGGCCGTAGACGAGGGCGGCCTTCTCGATGACGCCCGACTCCTGCATCTCCAGCCAGAGGTCGGTGCCCTCACGGGTCCGCTCCCCCACGCCGGCGAAGACCGACACACCACCGTGGTTGAGGGCGACCCGGTTGATCATCTCCTGGATGAGCACGGTCTTGCCCACACCGGCACCACCGAACAGGCCGATCTTCCCACCCTGCACGTAGGGCTCGAGAAGGTCAATCACCTTGATACCGGTCTCGAACATGAGCGCCCGGGGCTCCAGGGTGTCGAAGTCGGGGGCGGGGCGGTGGATGTCCCAGTGGTCCTCGGCGGGGCCGATGTCGTCCGTGTCGAGCGGCTCGCCCAGCACATTGAACACATGGCCCAGCACCGCGTCGCCCACCGGCACCTGCAGGCCGTGGCCCAGGTTACGGACCTCGGCACCACGGGTCAGGCCGTCGGTCGCCTTCAGGCAGATGCAGCGCACCCGGCCGTCACCGATCTGCTGGGCGACCTCGGCGGTGATGGTCTGGGTCTCGCCCTCGAGGATCACGTCCACCTCGACGGCGCCGTTGATCTCGGGGAGGGAGTGCGGAGGGAACTCCACGTCGATGACGGGACCGGCGATGGCGACGACTCGGCCAGTGGCCCGTGTCTCGGTCTCGGTGGGCTGGGGGGCGGTGGTGGTCATGAGCGTCGGGCTCCCTTGATGTCGTCAGATACGGCGATGTCGGTCTGGATGGCGTTCGTGCGGCAGACAGTGCAGATAGATCGGATGGCAGGCACAGGTCAGACTCTCGTCTCGATGACGAGGCCGCCCTCGTCGCCTTCGGCCCCGGCTCGCAGTGCCTCAGCACCACTGACGATCTCCATGATCTCGGTGGTGATGGTGTCCTGGCGGGCACGGTTCATGATCCGCGAGTACTTCTTGATGAGCTCACCGGCGTTTTCGGTGGCGGCAGCCATGGCCCGCTGGCGGGCGGTCAACTCCGAGGCCGAAGCCTCCAGCAGCGCGGCGAAGATCTGGGTTTCGGCGGCCCGGGGGGCCAGATCGGCGAGGAGTATGGCGGCATCAGGCTCGAACTCGGTGTATCCGGCCTTGACCGGATCCTCGTGGGGAGCGATGTTGCGGCTCACTCCTGGCTCGTCCTCGTGACTCACCTTCTCATCGGTGGTCCGGGGATCGACGAGCGGAAGGAGCTGGCGCACCTCGACCTTCTGGCTGCCGGCGCTCAGGAACCGGGTGGAGATGACGACCACCTGGTCGACCTCTCCGTTCACGAACGGCGTGACGGCGAAGGCGGCGACCTCACGGGCGTGGGTGAAGGAGGGGCGCTCGCTCATGCCGAGGAACGCCTGGTCCACGGCCTGGCCGCGGAACCGGAAGTAGCCCTGGGCCTTCTTGCCCACCGTTACCAGCCGAGCTTCCACGCCGTCCTTGGCGTGGCCGGCGAGCAACCGCTCGGTGGCCCGGAAGACCGACGTGTTGTACCCGCCGCAGAGGCCTCGGTCGGCGACGATGCTGAGGACCAAGACCTTGGTGACGTCCTCAGGAGTACCGAGCAGGCGCCCGGCTGCTGCCGGGTCGCCCATTGCTGTCTCCAGGACGATGCGGGCCATGCCCTCTTGGTAGGGCTTGGCCGCGGCGATGCGGCCCTGGGCGCGCACGATCTGGGATGCAGCGATCAGCTCCATCGCCTTGGTGATCTTCTGCGTCGACTTGATGCTCTTGATCCGCCGACGAAGGATGCGCTCCTGACCACCTGCCATCGATCAGTCGCCCTTCCCGGTATCGAACGCTTCCGTGAACTTGGCCAGTGCATCGGCCAGCACGCTGCCCTCGGGCAGCTTGCCTGTGGTGCGGATGGTGTCGAGGATGTCGGAGTGGTTGGCCCGGAAGTAGACGCGGACCTCGGACTCGTAGCGCTGCACCTCGGGGACCGGGATCCCGTCGACGTAGCCCTCGGAGCCGGCGAAGATCACCAGCACCTGCTCCTCTACCGGGACCGGCTGGTTGAGGCCCTGCTTCAGGAGCTCCGTGAGCCGGTAGCCGCGGTCGAGCTGCGCCTGGGAGACCTTGTCAAGCTCCGAGCCGAAGGTGGCGAACGCCTCGAGCTCACGGAACTGGGCCAGGTCGAGCTTCAGTGTGCCGGACACGGACTTCATGGCCTTGATCTGGGCGGAGCTTCCGACTCGGCTGACCGAGATTCCAACGTTGATGGCGGGGCGCACACCGGCGTAGAAGAGCTCGGACTCGAGGAAGACCTGACCGTCGGTGATCGAGATCACGTTGGTCGGGATGTAGGCCGACACGTCGCCGGCCTTCGTCTCGATGATGGGGAGCGCGGTGAGCGATCCGCCGCCGGCCTCGTCGGACAGCTTGGCGGCCCGCTCGAGGAGCCGGCTATGGAGGTAGAACACGTCGCCCGGGTACGCCTCGCGGCCCGGCGGGCGGCGCAGCAGCAGCGACATCTGACGGTAGGCCTCGGCCTGCTTGGAGAGGTCGTCGTAGACGATGAGGGCGTGCTCACCAGAGTCCATCCAGTGCTGGCCCATGGCGCATCCGGCGTAGGGAGCAAGGTACTTGAACGGGGCGGGGTCGGCAGCGCCAGCCAGCACCACGACGGTGTACTCCAGGGCGCCGTAGCGCTCGAGGGTGGCCACGGTCTGGGCGACCGAAGACTCCTTCTGGCCGATGGCGACGTAGATGCACTTCACCCCCAGGCCCTTCTGGTTGATGATGGTGTCGATGGCGACGGTCGTCTTGCCGGTCTTGCGGTCGCCGATGATCAGCTCTCGCTGGCCGCGGCCGATCGGGGTCATGGCGTCGATGGCCTTGATGCCGGTCTGTAGCGGCTCGGACACGGGCTGGCGACGGACGATGCCGGGCGCCTGCACTTCGAGGCGGCGGGTCTCGGTCGTGGCAATGGGTCCCTTGCCGTCGACCGGCTCGCCGAGGGCGTTGACCACTCGACCGAGCAGGGCGTCGCCCACCCGGACCGAGAGGATGCGTCCGGTCGCCTTGACCAGCTGCTCCTCTTCGAGGCCGGTGTCCTCGCCCAGGATGACCGCACCGATGGTCTCCTCGTCGAGGTTGAGGGCCAGGCCCTCGGTCCCGTCGGCGAACTCGAGGATCTCGTTGACCGCACAGCCCGGAAGACCGGTGATGCGGGCGATGCCGTCGCCGACCTCGACGATGCGGCCGACCTGCTCGGTACCGACCTCTGGCGTGTAGTCGTCGACATACTGCTTGAGGGCAGCGGTGATCTCGTCGGCGTTGATGGTCAACTCAGCCATCGGTTGCATCCCTTCGTGTTGGGCTTCCTGGAATCCGGTAGGCCTCCTCGGAAGCGAGGAGGTGCTCCTTCAGTTCATCAAGACGGTGACGGGTACTGGAATCAACCAGCAGGTCGCCGACCTGCACGACCACACCGCCGATCAGTGCCGGCTCCACGGTGACCTGCAGGTCGACCGGGTTGCCGGTGAGGTGGGCGAGGGCGTCGCTCAGGTCGCGCTGCTGCGCGTCGTCGACTTCGCTTGCCGCCTGGACCCGGGCCACGCGCCATCCACGTGCCTTGGCCGCATCCTCGACGAGCGTGTCGAGCGTGGCCACGATGTCGCGGGCTCGGCCGCCTCGCGCCGCGTAGGACGCGAGCCTCACGGTGGCGGGCAGGGCCTTGCCTCCGAGGAGCTTCACCATGACGTCCTGGCGGACGGCCACAGGAAGGTCCCGGTCCCCCAGCGCGTAGCGCAGCTTGCGGTTGGCTTCGACGGTGCGGGCAAAGCGGAAGAGCTGGTCCTCGATCTCCTCGAGGTCGGAGACGGTGAGACCCTCGAACACGGCGGCGGCGTAACCCGACACCCGGTTGCGCGAGCCGAGCCGGCCCAGGACGTCTTCGTCAAAGGGCTCAGAGGCAGAGGCTGCCGGGCGGGTGGCGGCGTGGTCGAGGCGGCTGCCCATCCATCGCAGCGAGCTGACGACCTCGCCAGCCGGAACCACGGTGACGGCCTGATGGACCAGGCGTCCGACCTCGGGGAGCGCCTTGCCCGCAAGCAGTTGGTCGAGCACGGCACGTCGGGCCGCGACCGGAACTGAGCCGTCGGTGACGGCGAGCAAAAGGGCGTTGTTCCCCTCGACGAGGTCGGCGACAGCGTGGAGCTGCGCACCGGCGTCGGCGAGCGCGGCCGCGGTGGCCAGCGCCTCTTCCATCGCAGCCAGGTAGCCCTGGAGGGCAGGATTCACCGGGCGCCCCCGGCGGCGGCACCCGAGGTCTCGGCGCGCACAGCGGCGATGGCCTCGCTGATGAGGTCCTGGTGGTCCGATGCTTTGATCTCCCGGCCGATGACCCGTTCCGCTGCGGCCAGAACGATCTCACCCACCCGGGCGGTCACCTCTTCGACCGCGGCCTGACGGGCCACGATGACCTCGGCCTCGGCCGATGCCACGATCCGGTCGTGAGCGGTCTGTCCTTCGGCGGTGGCGCCGCCCACGATGCGGTCGGCGGTGGTCTGCGCCTGGGAGACGATCTCCCGGGCCTGGGCCCGGGCCTGCTCCAGTGCAGCCCGACGCTCAGTGTCGGCCTCCTCGGCATCGGCCTTGGCCTTGTCGGCGGCCTCGAGCTCACCGCGGATCTGCTCCTGGCGCTCTGTCAGCGCAGCGTTCAGCACGGGCAGCACGTACTTGGCGATCACGCCGAGCACGATGATGAACGCGAGCAGTACCACGATGAACGTCCCGTTGGGGACGAGGAAGTTACTGGTGGCGATTGGCATGGTCGTCATCCTTGGTCAGACGGTTGGAGGTCCCCCCGGGCGACACCGGTCTCGCCGGGCCCGAGAGGGCCGGCGGGCGGGCGCCCGGAAGGGCGGGATTACTTGCCCAGCGAGAAGACGAACAGGGCGGCGAAGACCAGGTTGATGAAGTAGGCCGCCTCGCAGAGGCCGACAGTCAGGAACATGATCGTGGTGAGCCGACCCTGGGCCTCGGGCTGGCGAGCAACGCCAGCGATCGTCTGGCTACCGGCCAGGCCGTCACCGATGGATGCGCCGACCGCACCGCCACCGAGGGCGAGTCCAGCACCGATCAGGCCGCCGGCAGTCTTGATTGCGCTTGCCAGTCCGGGATCTGCTGCCATGGGAACTTCTCCTTGTTAGTTGAGGTAGTTGAGGGTTTGGTGAGGTCTGTCTGGGTGAGGTGAGGCTGTCTGTGGAATCGAGCGTGCAGCGGTGCAGCCGCCGGTGTCAGTGGGCGTCGTCCTCTGCCATCGCGGTATCGAAGTAGAGGATGGTCAGGAGGGCGAAGATGAAGGCCTGAATGGCACCGATCGCCATGTCGAACACCTTCCACATCACGGTGAAGGGGACGGACAGGGCTGCGCCGATCGGAGCGGGGCCGAGCTTCCAGATGACCAGTGCGGCCAGCAGGGACAGCATGAGACCACCGGCAAACAGGTTGCCGAAGAGCCGGAGCGTGAGAGTGACCGGCTTGACGATCTCCTCGATCACGTTCATGAACGCGTTGACGGGAAAGAGCTTGGCCGGAAAGGGCTGGGCCACGTAGTGCTTGAAGTAGCCCTTCATCCCTCGGTTCTTGATTGCAGCACGGTGGACCATCACGATGACGTAGAGGGCCATGGCCAGCGGCAGGTTGATGTCGCTGGTCGGTGCCGGCAGGAAGTCGAACTTCGATCCGATTCCCAGCACCTCGAAGAGGTTGCAGGTGAAGATGAAGACGAAGAGCGTGAGGGCGAGCGGGACCACCTTGGCGCCACGCGGACCGATGGAGTCGTCCACCTGGGTCTGGACGGCCCCAACGGCCATCTCCCACAGGAGCTGGAACTTGCCCGGAACTCCGCTGGTCGCCTTTGCCCGCAGGATGAGGCCGAGCACGATGACGATGACACCGGCGATGCAGGTCGCCCACACGATGTCGAGGTTGATCGTGAGGCCGAACACCTGGCGCTGGACGTGCTCTCCCACCGAGATGTCGATCCCCATCATCGGGGTGAGCAAGTTCGATCCGAATCCCATGCTGTCAGGCACCTCCACGGCTGTCGTCGCCCGCATCGACGGCGGCGGGCGACACCACGGGCTCGTTGTCGTCGATCACATTGGCATTGATGACATCGTCGACTGACGTCATCGGGCCGGCCTTGGACATGGAACGGGCCACGTTGGCGATGAGCAAGATCTGGAAGATCGCCAGGCCGGCGAGGACGCCGAAGCCGAGCGGCTTGTTGAGGAATGTCAATCCGAGGGCGATCACCGTGACGATGCCCATGCGCCCGAGGGTGTTGATGGCCAGCGGGCGCTTGGGATTGTCGACGTCCATAGCAGTGACCTTGTCGACCGAGACACCGATCATGCGGAAGTTGAGCGTGCCGAGGCCGAGGCCGATGCAGGCGCCGATGCCCACCAGCAGGTATCCGAACGAGTAGGCGGCGACG
>CAININ010000261.1 GCA_903849265.1 uncultured Acidimicrobiaceae bacterium | reverse complement strand
GGACGACCTGGCCCTCGGGTGCAGCATCAACGGGGTGACGGTCCAGGACGATCGGACGTCAGGGCTCATCTTCGGCGTGCCCTCCCTGATCGCCCAGTTGTCCGCAGTGCTTCCGCTTCTGCCTGGCGATGTCCTCTTCACTGGCACACCCGCCGGGGTGGGCCAGGGGATGACACCCCCTCGGTTCCTGGTTCCTGGCGATGTGATCGACAGCTGGGTCGACGGCATCGGGCAGATCCGGACCTCGTGCGTCGCCGGCCCAGCGGTCCGATGAGCGCGAACTCGTCGCTGGCGGCCTAGCCCTCGGCCTCTTCGGCCAGGGCCAGCCACTGTTCTTCAGTGGCCTCGAGCTCGTTCTGGATCGCCCGAAGCTCGGCTCCCAGCCGGGTCAGCTCGACGTGGTCCGTTGTGGCTACCAGGGTGTCGTGCAGCTTGTCGCGCTGGCGGCCGAGCTTGGCAATCTGCTTCTCGGTGTCGCGTAGGCGCCGTCCGACCGGTGGACCGTCCGCGGTGCGGGGCTGTGTGGGAGCAGCCACCGGCTTGGGCTCCGGCGTCTTGCGGGCGGGCGGTGCCAGCATCTCGGCCAACCAGGACTCGAGCCCGCCGGGCACGGGAGCCACCCCGTCGGGGCCCACGACGAGCACCGTCTCGATGGTCCGGTCAAGGAAGGCCCGGTCGTGGCTGACGACGATCAGCGTGCCCGGCCAGTCGTCGAGGAAGTCCTCGAGGATCCGTAGCGTGTCGAGGTCGAGGTCGTTGGTGGGTTCGTCGAGCAGGAGCACGTTGGGCTTGGCCGCCAGCACCGCCAGCAGCTGCAGCCGGCGTCGCTCGCCTCCTGACAGGCTGGAGACGCGGGTGAAGGGGAGGTTGCCGGTGAACCAGAACCGCTTCATCAGGGCGATGTCACTCAACGAGCCCGGCGTCCGATGGGGCCCGGCCACCACCTCTTGGACCCGGGCGTCGGGGTCGAGCTCCTTGCCGTGCTGGTCGTAGTAGCCGACGACCACTGTCGGGCCGAACTCGATGGAACCGATCGTCGGGGAGCGCTTGGCGGCGAGCACATCGAGGAGTGTCGTCTTGCCGGTGCCGTTGGCCCCGACTACGCCAAGTCGGTCGCCGGGGCCGATGAGCAGATCGACATGGCGGAGGATCGGCGTTGCCGGGTCGTAGGCGAAGCCCACGCCGGAACACTCGATGACCTTGTCGCCCAGGCGGGCCATGGAGACCTCGAGCTCGAGGCCGTCGGGACGGGCCGCTTCCGCTGCCTTCTGTCCGATCAGGGCCTTCGCCGCCGTGACCCGGGCCTGGGGCTTGCGACTCCTAGCCTTGGCCCCTCGACGGAGCCAGGCGAGCTCGGTGCGGGCCAGGTTCCGGCGGGTGGACTCGGCTGATGCCGCATGCTCCTCGCGTTCGGCCTTTCCCTCGAGGTAGGAGGCGTAGCCGCCTTCGTGCAGGTAGCTGGCCCCCCGGTCGAGCTCCAGCATCCGGGTGGTGACACGGTCGAGCAGGTAGCGGTCGTGGGACACGAGGACCAGGCCGCCCGGGTAGGCCACCATCCAGTCCTCGAGCCAGGCCACCGCAGCCAGGTCGAGGTGGTTGGTCGGCTCGTCGAGGATGAGCAGCTCGCTCGGTGCCGCCAGCACCCGGGCCAGGGCGACCCGTTTGGCCTGCCCGCCCGACAAGGTGGAGACGTCGGCATCGACGAAGGAGGCCATGCCGAGCCGGTCGAGGGCGGCGGCTGCTTCCCAACCGTCCCCCACGGCGTCCCCCACGGTGCCGGCGGGCAGCTCGGGGGTCTGGCCGAGGAAGACGGTGCGGGTGCCGCGGCCACGCCGGACTGCCCCGGCATCGGGCTCGAGCGAGCCAGCGAGCACGCGGAGCAGGGTCGACTTGCCGGTGCCGTTGATGCCGACGATGCCGAGGCGGTCCCCGGTGCTGACCGTGACGGACAGGTCGGCGAACAGGGAACGGTCGGCCATGGTGACGCCCACGCCCTGCAGATCGACGAGGACGCTCACCGGCACCACGGTACTGCCGGCCCGTGCAGTGTCCGACGGAGGCGTGTCCGACGTGGCCGGGGGGCTGCAGGCAGGCCTGCAAGAACCGTCCACGAGCGATCCTCATGCGCTCAAGTCAGGGGGATGGTCGCACTTCGCCAACTGGGTCGTCACTCAAGCAAGGAGGCATGGAACGACGGGTCGGCCGTCACGAACCAGTCGCTCGCCAATCGGGCCACCAGTATCCAGGACGATTGACTGTGTCGTCCCCCGTGGCTAGATCCTCGGTGGAGCCGGCCAGGAGGGCATCGCATTGCCGGTCACCGCTTGTGGCTGGTCGGGAGAAACACACATCCACGTCGACCAGCCGGGATACCCGGACGGCGTTCGACCGGTGTTCGCGCGCCATCCAGAGGAGCTCGCGCGATGTCCACCCTCGACCGGTGCCGGCACCAATGGCTGCAGTTGCCTGAGGTGCCGTCACCAATCCATTGATGCAGATCGGACTGTGGCTGCCCGCCTCCAGGCACGAAGTATGCGTTCCAACGTGACAGGAACGGGGACCTCGTCTCTACGTTCATACGCAGTGATGTTGCGTTCCTCGGTTCCAACGACTCGAGCCACCTGGGCCGACGTCAGCCCGGCATCTCTGCGGTGCCCGGGCAACGCCCACCCCTTGAAGCCGCTGACCAAAAGTCTCAGTTGGGTACTGGCGTCACGTTTCAGGCGACCTCGAACCCCGCTAGTTGGTCCGCGGCCCGCTGCCCAGATCGCAACGCTCCCTCCATGAGACCCGACCATTCGACTGCCGTGTGTTCACCAGCGATCAGCACCCGGCCAAACCCTTGGCCCAGCATCTCCGCATCATCTGGGTGGGCCGCGATTCCTGCGACCGAGTAGGACTCACCGGCCCACGGGTCATCGACCCACGTGGTCAGTTCGGCGGCGCCTATGTCCATATCGAGGTCGGGGCGCAGTTCGGCGACCCGTCGTGCTCAGGTCGCCGGACCCTGGTCTACTTCGAGCCGCTCGAGCGCGTCGGGCGATCCGCCGAAGGCGTGGAGCACCGGCTGGACCTCGCCACTGGCGTCGGTGGCTGTCCACGTCCAGAACCGGTGGGGCACCGAGAGCACGGCTGACGGCACCGTTGGGGATCGGAGGGGGATATGGAGCTTTGCGTTGTGACCGAGAGCGGCCCGGTTCCAACGAGCAGTAATCGCGATGGGTGGGGCAGGGGAGAAGGAGAGGTGTCGAAGAACGGCCATAGGAACGGTGATGATCACGGCGTCTGCCTCGACCTCGTGGCCGCTGGCCTGAACCCGAACTCCGGTGGTGTCGTGCTCGATCGATGTCACCGGCGTGCTCAGGCGGATGACCCTGCCGAGCCGGTCGGCCAGCGCCAGGGCAATGCCCTGGTTTCCTCCGGCAACCCGTTCCGAGGGGATCCGGTTGAAGCCGTTCATGGCGCCGAGGGTCACTGACGAGGAAAGCACCTCCGCACACTCGCCGTTGGTGGTCTCGAGTCGGGACAGGCAGGCCTCGAGGGCGGCGGGGTCCTGGTCGAATGACGCAGCGATCTCGGCCAGGGGCGTCGACGGCCCGACCCGGCCCGCCGCCTGCCCCAGCAGTCGTGCGATGACCGTCATCGACTCCGTATCAGTCGGCGAGCCGCCGCGCGGTTCACGCACGTAGTACGACATCCCCGTCGGGGCGAGAGTGAGGCCGAGGCCCGAGATGGTGGACCGGAGCGCGGAGTAGCCGTCGAGGACGAACTCCGCGCCACGTTCCACGACG
>CAININ010000260.1 GCA_903849265.1 uncultured Acidimicrobiaceae bacterium | reverse complement strand
GGTGACGCCCGGGTTGAGCGCCGTGATCTGAGACGCGTTCCACGTCGTGATGGTGCCAGCGAAGATCCCGGCCAGCGTAGGTCCGTCCAGCTTGATGCGAGGGGAGACCCCGGGCAGGTTGTAGGCCACAGCCACTCCACCGAGGATGTCAGGGACCTGGACGACCGGTCCGGAGGCGGCGGGCACCTTGGCCAGGTCGGCAGTGCCCATGGGCACATCGGATGCGGCAAAGGCGACGGTGCCTGCTTCGAACGCCGTGATGCCGGCGCCGCTACCGACTCCTTGGTAGTTCACCTGCAGCCCCTGGTTCTTGCCGGTGTAGGCGTAGAAGGCCGAGGTGAAGAAGGGCTGGACGAACGTCGACCCCGAGGCGTTGAGCGTTCCGGCCGGTGCCTTCAGGTCAGCCGCCAGGAATGCAGCGTTGTTGCTGTTCAGGGTTCCACCGGCAGCCGTCGTGGTCGTGGTCGCCGGCGTTGAGGAAGAGCTGCAAGCCGACAGCAGGGCTGCAGCGGCAAGCCCGAGGGCCGCCAGAGGCACCAGCCGCCGGGTGCGATTCGTCGGGGTCACGTTCGGTGTGGTCATAGGGTCCCGCCTCCATCGTTGAGGGTTCTGTCAGATCGGGTCACCCCGCCGCCGACGTGCAGCCGATCCATTTTGACCGTACCCAAACCAGTTGAACGAAAGGTGAACGTGGGGTGAACTGCAGACCAATATCAGGCGTGCAGTCGATGAACTCATCCGTTCCCGACGAACTCCTCGATGATCCGCGCCAGCTCCACCGGCTGGTCTCCCTGGATGCTGTGGCCGGCGTCCTCCACCACGACGACGACGTCCTCGGGCCGTCGGCGGCGGAACTCGGCTTCGTCGTCGTCATCGACCACCGGCGAGCGGCTGCCACGGGCCAGCAGGACGGGGACCGGGATCGCCCCCAGCGCGTCCCATTGCGAGAGGTTCTCCGGTCGTTGGACGTGCAGCCCGGTATCGAGGTCCGGTCGGCCGAGCTGGTGGCGCCACGTCCATGTTCCGTCTGGGCGCTGCACCGAGTTGTGGAGCACGCCGCGCCGAAGTGACGAGACCGACCGCGTCGGATTGAACTCGATGGTGCGCTCCAGGATCTCATCGAAGGTGGCGAAGGTCTCCGGACCCGACAGGAAGGCGGCGATGTCCGATGTCTTGTCGCTGTTGACCCCTGGCGTGATGTCGACCAGCAGCAGTTTCGCCACCAGATGCGGGTGACGCGTGGCCAGGGCGATCGCCGTGGCCCCGCCGAGCGACATGCCGACAACGGCACGCGACTCGGGTGCCAGTGCGGTGATCACCAATGCGATGTCATCTGCCATCGACGCCGGATCCAACCACGCCGAGTCGGCGGGCCAGTCCGAGTGGCCGTGCCCAGGAAGGTCCACGGCCAGCAGCGGTCGCTGCAGGGCGAGGGCGACGGTGTCCCAGGTGTGGGCGTTCTGGCCACCACCGTGCAGAAGCACCAGCTCCGGCGAGGCGGCTCCCCACGCCAGCGCGCTCACTCGGCGTCCCGGCCCCACCTCGAGGAACTCGCGACGGACGGACGGCGCCGCGTCGAACGGCAGACCGGCTTCGGCGGCGTTCTCATGGAAGAGCGAGAACTCGTCGTACGTCGCGGATGTCGGGTCGCTCATGGCTGCTCCTCTGGTGGTGCGGTTGTGTCGGGTTGGTCGGCGTGGCGGAGCGCATCGACGAGTTCGCCCAACGTGTCGTCGGCCACCAGGTACGGCGTGTAGAACCCGACCCGGTCGACCAGGCCCCCGAACCGCGAGACGATCTCGCCCGCCACCTCGGCCGGCGAGCCCACGGCAGCCAACGTGGCCAGCATCGTGTCATCGATCCGATCCGGCATTTCGTCCCATCGGCCCGATTTGGTCAGTGCGTTCAGCTCGGGCTGGAGGTCACCCCATCCCTCGACCTCGAGGACCGGCCGGTACGCCGGGGTGGATGCGTAGAAGGACAGGAGCCACCGTCCCGCCAACTTTGCTGTCTCGAGCTCGGCCTCGTCTCGACCGCAGCAGACGATGACCTCGCCGGTCACCGTGAGGTCCGCTCGTGTGCGTCCTCCCCGAGCCAGGCCTTCCTCCACTGCCGGGAGCGTCCGCTCCCGGAAGTGGGACGCGGTGTTGAACGGCATCACCAGCAGGCCGTCGGCAACCTCTGCCGCCAGCGACACCATCTGCGGACCCAGTCCACCGAGGGCGATCGGCGGCAGTCCGTGCGGATGGGGTCCGGGGTTGAACAGAGGCGGCATCAAGGTGTGCGACGTGAACTCCCCTCGGAAGTCGAGCCGATCCCCGGTCTCCCATGTGGCGAATATGGCCCGAAGTGCGCCGACCATCTCGCGCATGCGCGCGATGGGCCGGTCGAAGTCGGCCCCGTACCGTCGCTCGACCTGGGCCCGGATCTGACTCCCCAAGCCGAGGGTGAAGCGTCCCTTGGACAGCAGTTGCAGGTCCCAGGCCTGGTGGGCGAGCTGCACTGGGTTCCGAGGGAAGGCGATGGCGACGTTGGTGGCCAGGTCGAGCGTCGTCGAAGCACCGGCAGCAAGGATCAGCGGGGTGAAGACGTCGTGGGGTCCCTCGAACGTGAAGCCGCCGTCCACCCCCATCTCCT
>CAININ010000259.1 GCA_903849265.1 uncultured Acidimicrobiaceae bacterium | reverse complement strand
GACGCGATGTCGATCGTGGAGATCGTTGCGCCACTCACGGCGAGCGCGTTCTCGATGAAGGCCTCGCCGCACACGATCAGCGTGAAGGCGGCCATGCGTTCGACATAGTGCCGTTCGTCATCAGCGGAAAGGACGATGCGGCCGTGCCAGAACACTCCGGTCCCCACCACGGAGATCCCCAGACCGGCGACGAACGCCACGAGACGTTCGGGTTCCCCGATCAGACACCCGCCGAAGAAGCAGAGGGCGGCAACGGTGTTGACTGCCGCCAGACGGCCGGCCGCCTGGGCTCCTGGACCGGAACCCCTCGCTCCGCGAAAATAAAGTATCGCCACGGTGATGAGGAGAAGGCCGAACTCAATGCCGAGGTAGGTGGAGTCGTGCTCGACCGAGACCCGGGCCTCCATCGCCATCAGCACGATCAACAGCATCTGAAACAACAGCAACAAGCGGTGGAAGATATCGGCAGGCAGGAGGCGATCCGCCAGCACCGTCGTCGAGTACCAGATCCACCACGCCGCCGCGAACACACAGGTGATCCAAAAGGCACCGGCGGCCGGATGAACGTGTTCGATCCCCTTCGTGAAGATCAGAGTGGCGGCGACGAAGACGAGGTCGTAGAAGAGCGCCACCCATGTCGACAGGTCGTCCTGGTGGCCCTTGGCTTCGACCGCATCGTGGCCTGCTGTCGTATCGCCAGGGCGATCGTCGGTGCCACCGGCGGCGCCGGGGCCTGCACTGTCTGTCATGTCCCTCCCATCGAACCTGCGCCGCGGTCAGCGGCGGCGAGGACGATGGTAGGGCGTGGATCAGACGACCTGGTCCGTCGACTCCTGCACCAGCGTGACGACTACCGCCGTCACTTCGTCGGTCAGCGCCTGCACCATGCCATCAAGCCGGGTCGCCACCATCTCGGGCGGGATCGCCACGAGTATCTCCTGGAAGTCGGTCCCGAACGTCGCCTCGACGCGCACCAAGACCTGCCACCCACCCTTGGGCTGCACCTTGGCCCGGTCCAACTCGATCTTCTTGATGGTCAACATGGCACGCGTCTCCTGGTCGCAGGGTGGACGCGCCCCGGAGGTCACGCCCTGATCACCGTCAGCCTGTTCGGCTGGTCACGACCTGAACAGGGCAGAAAGTCCACTCGTGCAGCGAACCGAGGAGTTCAGCGCTCACCCTCTGGGCGGTCTGGAAGTTCAGGCCCAGGTGACTGATCGGCAATCGGACCGACTTCGGCTTCGATCACCCCGATGCTGGTGTCGTCGTAGGAGCCGCCTGCGGACACGGTCCCTGGCGATGTCGCCGGGGCATGCGCGGTCACGATGTCAGGACGCGCGACGTGCGATGACACCGGGAATCGCTCGGGCGGTGCTGCGGTCTCGTCGAGGCTGTCGAATGCGGGCCGCATCTTGCGTTGGGGGCCGAACCCGATCAGCACCAACGTGACCGCGCCGACGGCATAGAGCGCGGTGCTCACCGTGGTGACGTCCGACAGGCCCCCGATCAGCTCTTGGGCAAGAGGGATCGCCAGGGTCGGAATGAGCGCGAAGTAGGTGAGGACCGAAGTACGCGCTTCTCGAGGGGCAGCCACCTGCACCAGCGCGTTCAGGATGGATGCATCCAGGTTGAGCGCGAAGCCGATCGGGACGATGGCCAACAAGGCGATCACCAAGGTGATCGTCGGACTCGCGGCCTGATTGTTGATCCATGCCAGAACCACCATTCCGACTCCGGCGACCAGGAAGCAGATGCGCTGGACCTTCCCCCACCCGACACGCCCGTGGATCTTGCGAACGGCAACCACGACGAAGAGCCCACCGACGACGGCAGCGGCCTGGAGCAGCGACAAGATGCCGGCATTCGTGCCGATCGAATCGGCCATGGCCGGGAACGTGATGACGTAGCCGCCGATCAGGAAGCAGAACCCGGTGAAGTAGAACGCCGCTCGCAGGCCGGGATGGGTCCGTCTGACCGCGAATGAATCCATGAAGCGGCCACCGGACACCTTGTCGTCGGCAATGGCGAGCTTCATCGCCGGATAGACAGCCCAGCAGATCGGGAAGTGGGCGACGGCGGAGATCATGTAGATCCACGTCGGGCCTACCGCGGCAAACAGCGCTCCGCCGATCAGCAACCCGAGGACGGTGGCGATTGATACCGAACGGGTCGCTGCACTGTTGAACTCTGGGACCATGCCGGGTGCGGCGATCGAACGGCGCAGCAAGCCCGACGCCGGTGATGAAAGCCCGAAGATGGCGCCGCCCACGAGGTACCAGACGAGCAGGCTGGCAGTCGTCAGGTCGCCTAGGGCCAGCAGGATGGCCGGGACGAATCCGATCACTCCGAGGGCCACGCCGCTGATGAAGTAGAGCTTGGCTCCGCCCCAACGGTTGGCCAACCGGGTGGCCCATCCAGGGAACACCAAAGACGGGAGGTTGGTGGCCACCACGATGAGTCCGGTGATGCTGAGGGACCCGGTCTGGTCGTAAATGATGTAGGTGCTCGCCAGCGAGATCATGCCCCCGCCGAAGCAGGCGATGAACAGCGTGATCAAGTACCACTTGCGGATCGAGGCGTTCGGATCTTCTGGCTCGGCGGAGTCCGGCGCCGAGCCACTGGCGTTCGGAACAGTCACTTCAGCGACCCCCTATCCTCGCCTCGCCGAGCCGCAGTGCTGGTGACTCAGCCAGTGGTCGTGGAAGACGGCGTGCTGGCGGTCGGAGTTCCCGAGCCGTGCTCCCATGCCGGTGCTCCACCACCCTGATGCCCTCCACCCAGTGTGAGTCCTCCGGTGGGATGTGCCCAATCCACCTTGGCGTGGGAGTTCTGTGGCACTTCCCACATCAACCCCAGACACATCTCGTCCGAGGACCCGTCACCCCAGGTGATGTAGTGGGGCGGCAGCTTACGCAGGGCTGGTAGCTCCTGGGCGAGCCTCGGGTTGTAGGTGCACGACACCTTGACGGTCTCACCGGGTGTGACCTTTACCCACTTCTTCAGGTTGTACGCCTTCTGATAGTCGAAGTTGTACTTCGGCACGTTCATCAGTACCGAGGACTTCGAGGTTCCCGGATTGAGAGTGATCTTCATCGACGTACCGATCAGGTGCATGTGCGGAGCGACCCGCACGATGTAGCCCGCAGTTCCGATGTGCCAGGTGCACGAGGTGGTCGTGCCTTGCGGAGGGTTGGCCGGATCGTTGCCGCACACAGCCTCCATACCTGCATCGAACAGGGTCATGTAAGAGCCGAAACGTTTGGCCAGATCGGTCATCTCGGCCTGTCGATCGCACAACGGCCCGGTCACTCCGGACGGACAGGGGATGTTGGGTGTCGAGACCAGAGGCTGAATCGACGTCGGGCGCAGCTTGGTAGCCGCTGGCACGGTGTCGAGCTGCGTGTGAGGAGAAACCGGCCGATCACCCACCAGCAAGTTGTAGTGGACCTGCATGATGATGAGGCTCTTGGCCGGGAGGGGTGTCCCGGTTCCCAGTGGCATGACGTCCTTGCCGTGGCCAGGTGCCCAGGCGCTCAGCCAAGGCATCGACAGGAACTGGCCGAGCCCCTTGCCGAGCACCGGGGGCTCGCCGAAGCAGGTCCACCCCTGGCCATTGTTGTCGGCCGTCCTAGCATCGGACACCAGATTGGGCGGAACCAAGAAGAGGATGGCGTGGTGCACTTCTTTGACGGAAGGACCGGATCCAGGAAAGAACTGGCTCGACACGATGAACGAATTCTTGGTGACGTGCGGGTCGATGAGCGTGCAGTGGTAGTCATCGGTGCCGCCGTTGATGGGCTGCGGTGTGTATGGCGCGGCGGCATGTGTGGTGATCGTGGTGACCTTGGCGTTGTCGACTTGAGTGGAGGCCGACGAATTGGCTACCGGCACAGCGACCAACGTCACCGCGGTGGCCACGGCTACCGCCGCTCCGACTAGGAATCCTGCTCGAAGGTTCTTGCGCATCCGGTGAGCCTAGGTGCTCACTCCACCCGAACTGGTGGCAACGTGCTCTTTCGTGCGCCTTGCCGGTTCTCCGGGTGCATGGACGCGGACGGCCCCCGCCGTGAGGCCGCGGCGTCACCTGGCACGATTCGAGCGCTACCCGCTGTCGGTGCCACGCTGAAACGAGTGGACCAGGTCCATCAGGACCCGCTCGGAGGCCCCGCTCGTCAGCGGAACGAGCTTGTCGACACACTCGGCGGACACCGGGTCGCTGTTGACCTCGGATGCGGCCTCATGGGAGTCGTAGACGACGACGGCACGGGCAACACCTTTACCGGCGTCGCCGAGGACCAGGCAGCTCGTGATGTGGGGGTTCACGTCGAGGTGGCGAGGAACGAACTCGAGCAGTGCGTCGAGTACCTGCTGGTAGTGACCCGGCTTGGCGCGATAGGCGGCTTCG
>CAININ010000258.1 GCA_903849265.1 uncultured Acidimicrobiaceae bacterium | reverse complement strand
CACGGTACGCCTAGGAGACTGCTGAAGTAGTTGGGCCCAAAGGCTCGCGATTGTCGGGCCGATCGGCAAGAATTCAATACATGGCACTCGGGTCGGCAAGGGTTCAGCAACGCTTCGACAATCCGAGGGGGATCCTCGGTGACCGACTGCGCGAGGGGTCGATCTATCGGCTGCTGGCCGACCACGGCCACGTCATGTTTCCTGACGACTACTTTGCCGACTGCTACTCCGACTCGAGGAAGGGTCGCCCCACGATCGCCGCCAGGGTGATGGCGACGGTCATGATCCTTCAGGCCTTCGAGGGGCTGTCGGATCGGGAGGCCTGCGATCGTCTCGAGGTGGACCTGCGCTGGCAGGCGGCCTCCGGTGTGGACATCGGCTGTGAGGCCTTCCATCCGACCGCCCTCGTGGGTCAGCGCAACCGACTGCGGGCCTCGCCCCGTCCCCGTCGGCTGTTTGAGGACACCAGAGTTGTGGCGAAGGAGACCGGAGCCTTGAAGAACCGGGCCCGGGTACTTGATTCGACCCCGATCTTCGATGCGGTGGCGACCGAGGACACTGTCACCCAGCTCCGTGCCTCCATTCGCAAGGTGCTCGCCGCCCTGGACCAGGCGCCGAGTCCTCTGGCCGGTGTAGTCCGAGCCGTGCTGGTCCGAGACGACGACTACGCCACCGCTGGGAAGCCACCTTGTGACTGGGATGACCGGGCCGCCCGGGAGGCATTGGTCGATGCTCTGGTCATCGACGCCTTGGCTGCCTTGGCTGCCCTGGACGGCCATGAGGTGCCCGCCTCGGCCAACGACGCCGTCGAGCTTTTGGCCCTGGTCGCCGGGCAAGATGTCGAACAGGGAGACGACGGGGTCTTCCGCATCGTGCGCAAGGTGGCCAAGGACCGGGTGATCTCGACCGTCGATCCCGAGGCCCGTCACGGCCACAAGTCGAGGAACCGCCACTTCGACGGCTACAAGGCCCACCTGTCGATCGATCCGGACTCCGAGATCATCGACGAGGTGGTGGCCACCGCCGCCAACACCCCCGACCGGGACGCAGCCAGTGACCTGCTGGCACCCCTGGCCGACGAGGAGGACAAGCCCGAGGTGCTTGGAGACTCTGCCTATGCAGACGGGGCCACCCGGGACACCTTGGAGGCCCAGGGCTTCAAGATCACCGCCAAGTGCCCACCGGTCCGCAACGCCACCGGGTTGTTCACCAAAGACCTCTTCGACGTCGATCTCGCCAAGGGCACCGTCACCTGTCCGGCCGGACAGAGCGTCACCATCAATGCCACCCGGGATGGTGGCGGACGGGCCTCGTTCAAGAGCCACTGCAAGACGTGCCCGATGCGCACCTCCTGCACCAAGTCACGCCTCGGTCGCACCATCGCTGTCCATCCCCACGAACTTGTTCTGCAACGGGCCAGAGCAGAGCAGAACGAACCCGGCTGGGTCGAGCACTATCGGGCCGACCGACCCATCGTCGAACGCAAGATCGCCCACTTTACAAGAAGGTCCTGGGGCGGTCGCCGAGCGAGGACCAGAGGCAAGGCACGAATCGCCACCGACATCGACACCCGTGCTGGCGCCATCAACTGGGCCCGCCTGGCCGTCCTCGGACTGCAGCGGGACACGGCCGGCTGGGTGATCGCCGGAACCTGAGAGGGACACAGACCCACCCAGGCATGATTCAGAGCGACAATGGGCACTCACGGAGCAGCTTTCGCTGCCGAAGTTCCCCATTTCCACCGACAGCTGGGTCCGAGAACGACGGGACCTTTCGCCGCCATCAGATCGTCCACCGACGATCCTTGTGGGAATCGACCTTGAACGACCCCTACTTCAGCAGTCTCCTAGGCCCGGGTACGGGCGATCTTGGCCTGGGAGAGCACGGCGGCACTGACGCCGACGGTCCGCCACGAAGAGTACGAGATCCCCTTGCGCTCGCCGTACTGGCGAGCAACCTTGGTGAAGTTCTTCTCCAAGGCGGGCATGTCGAACACGTCGCCGCTCTGGGCCAACTCGGCCTGGAGGTCCTTCTTCTCCTCGACCAGGTGCAACTTGTCGAGCGGAGCGGCCTCGGGCAACTGGGACTCGATGGTGGCCAGCCGCTTGCGGATGCTTTCCGGGGTGCGCTTACGTCCCCGGCGGGGCTTGGTCGACTCGAGTGCTTCGAGGTACTGGCGAACGATACGTCCCTCTTCGCGTCCCTTGGCCAGCGCCGCCTTATGCTCGGCGGACATGGGGGTCTTCTTGCGTGACT
>CAININ010000257.1 GCA_903849265.1 uncultured Acidimicrobiaceae bacterium | reverse complement strand
GCCCCGCCGTGCAGGATCAGGTCCGGGCGAAAGGCCTCGACCGCGTCACGTACCGCAGTTCGGTCGACCAGGTCGAGGGTGTCGATATCGGTAGCCAGGACCTCGAAGGTCCCGGGAGCGACCGCCGGGAGCAGCGTTCCGGCCAGCTCGGCCTCGGGGATTCCTCCGGCCGGGACGAGGCCCGCCAGCACGTCTCGGACGTCACGGCCCAGTTGGCCGTTGCCTCCGGTGACGAGGACCCTTTGGGGGTCGCTCACCTTCCGGCGGCGCCGGACTCGGGTCCGGCCCATGCGCCTTCGACGACGGGGGCGCGGTCCCGGAGGGGCTCCCACCAGGCCCGGTTCCGTGCGTACCAGGCGACAGTGTCGGCCAAGCCCTGCTCGAAGGGAACCGTGGGCTCCCATCCGAGCTCCCTGCGGATCTTCGACGAGTCGAGGAGGTACCGGCGATCGTGGCTCGGACGGTCAGGCACGATCTCCTTGAGCGACTGCGGCTTGCCCGCTGCCGCGAGCACGGCATCGGCGATCTGCTCGATCGACGCCTCGTCCCCGCTCCCGACGTTGTAGGTCTCCCCGACGACGCCGTGCTGAAGCACCAGCTCGATGGCCCGGCAGTGGTCATCGACGTGCAGCCACTCGCGCTTGTTCTGGGTCGACTTGTACAACGGCAGCGCCGTGTCGTCGAGCGCACGTGCGGTAAAGAGCGGGATGACCTTTTCGGGAAACTGGTAGGGCCCGTAGTTGTTGCAGCAGTTGGTGATGGTGACCGGAAGGCCGTAGGTCTCGCCGTAGGCCCGAACTGCGTGGTCGCCACCGGCCTTCGAGGCGTTGTAGGGGGTGCGGGGACGGTAGGGCGTCTCCTCGGTGAACACTTCGTCCGAGTCGAGCGGAAGGTCGCCGTAGACCTCGCAGGTGGAGATGTGGTGGAACCGGGCCACCCCATGACGCCTCGCGGCCTCGGCAAGGGTCTGGGTCCCCATGACGTTGGTCTGGAAGAACCGGGTCGGGTCGAGGATGGCCAGGCTGTTGTGAGACTCGGCCGCGAAGTTCACGATCACGTCGATCTCGTGCTTGGCAAGCGTCGCCTCGACCACGTCGAGGTCGCCGATGTCGCCCTGGACGAAGGTGATCCGGTCCTCCACGTCGGCCAAGTTCGGACGGTTGCCGGCGTAGGTCAGCACGTCGAAGGCCACAACGGTGTCGTCGGGATGCCGATCGACCCAGTAGCGGACGAAGTTCGATCCGATGAACCCGGCTCCGCCGGTCACGAGTAGTCGCATAGCGGACCAGAGTAGTCGCACCGATACCACGTTCCGCCAGGGCTGATACGAAAATGCAACCGTTCAACGCCCGAACGCAACGCCCGGTGCTCCGCCCTCGAGGAGTCTCGAGGAGTCTCGAGGAGTCTCGAGGAGTCTCGATGGGCGTCCGGCCTCAGGACCCGGGGCGCACGTGGACCACGTCGCCGGCCACCACTGTCCGGGGCACGCCGTCGACATCGACCGTCAGGTGGCCGTCATCGGTCACCGCCACTGCCGTACCGACGAACGATCCGTCCGGCAGATCCACCCGCACTCGGGTTCCGATGGTGGTGCACTGCCTCCGGAGGTCGTCGCCCAGGAGCGTGCGTCCTTCGGGGGTGGAGAGTGCGCTGACCCGTGGCTCGAGCGCCAAGAGCATGTGCTCCAGAAGGGTTTCGCGGTCCACCGACCCGCCGGCCAGCTGTCGGAGCGAAACGGCGGCGCCTCTCAGCTCGGGCGACAGGTCCTCGTCGACTGCTGGCCAGTTGACATTGATCCCAATTCCGACGACGACCGGATCGGGCAACCCCCGTGAGCCCGAAGATGCCAGGTCGGCCTCGGCCAGCACCCCTGCGAGCTTCCGTCCATCGGAGGCGACCAGGTCGTTCGGCCACTTGATGCCGACCTCTACGCCCACGCCGGCCGCACCGATGACCACCGCGGCGATGGCATCCACGGCAGCCAGGGCCACCGCCGTCGTCGACAGATGCCGGGCCTCTGGAGCGAGCAGGGGCCGCAGGAGGACCGACAGAAGGAGATTCGCACCCGCTGGCGCTTCCCAGGTGCGGCCCAGCCGGCCCCGGCCCGCCGTCTGGTGATCGGCGACGGCCACGACGCCTTCGGGGGCTCCCGCCCGGGCCTCGTCGAGCAGGTAGCGGTTGGTCGAGTCGATGGACTCGAACCGGCGGACATCGACGAACCTGGTCTCCGGCATGGCACACACCCTACGGCCCGTGCCAGTCTGTGGGACCGGTGCGGTCGATCCCTGCCGGATAGCCCGTCGTGGGCGTGACAGAGTAGGGAACCCCACCGAGGGGCGAGGACCCTCCCGGCCGTCGACGGTGCCGGGGCGGGACTCTCAGCCACTCCGATTTCGAAAGGCGCAGCGTGCTCAAGAAGGTCCTCATCGCCAACCGGGGAGAGATCGCCGTCCGGGTCATCCGGACGTGCCGGGAGATGGGCGTCGCCACCGTGGCCGTCTACTCCGAACTCGACCGCGACGCCCTGCATGTGCGACTGGCCGACGAGGCCTACGCCCTCGGGGGTCAGACAGCCGCAGAAAGTTACCTGAACACCGAGGCGATCCTCGATGTCATCGAGCGCAGCGGTGCCGATGCCGTCCATCCGGGATATGGCTTCTTTTCCGAGAACACCGACTTCGCCCGGGCCATCACCGAGCGCGGGGTCACCTTCATCGGCCCGCCGCCCGAGGCCATCGAAGTCATGGGCGACAAGATCAGCGCCCGCCACGCCGCCGAGGCCGTCGGAGTTTCCGGCGTGCCCGGTCGCACCGATGTGCTGACCTCGCCCGACCAGGTGACCGAGTTCGGAAACGAATTCGGATGGCCGGTGGCGATCAAGGCCGCCTTCGGCGGCGGCGGGCGCGGCATGAAGGTCGTGGCCGGTCCGGACGAGGCCGCCGACGCGCTCGAGTCGGCCATGCGGGAGTCGCTCTCCTACTTCGGCCGTGACGAGTGCTACGTGGAGCGCTACCTGGCGTGGCCCCGCCACGTGGAGATGCAGGTCATCTGCGATACCCACGGCAATGCCCTGTGGCTCGGCGAGCGCGACTGCTCGGCCCAGCGCCGCCACCAGAAGCTGGTGGAGGAGAGCCCGGCCCCCAACTTCCCCGACGACATCCGGGTGGCGATGGGTGAGGCATCGGTCAAAGTGGCCAAGGCCTGTGGTTATGTAAACGCCGGAACCGTCGAGTTCCTCTACCAAGACGGCGAGTTCTTCTTCTTGGAGATGAACACCCGGCTCCAGGTAGAGCACCCGGTAACCGAGCTGGTGACCGGGCTCGACCTGGTCGAGTGGCAGCTTCGGGTCGCCTCGGGAGAGCCCCTCGGGTTCAGCCAGGACGACGTGCAGCGCAACGGCCACGCCATCGAGGTTCGCATCAACGCCGAGAACCCGGCTGGCGGCGCCTTCACCCCGTCCCCGGGAACCATCACCCGCATGGTGGCGCCGGGCGGACCCGGCGTCCGTCTCGACGCCGGCTACGAGTCCGGGGACACGGTCAGCCAGTACTACGACAATCTGGTCGCCAAGCTGGTCGTCTGGGGTCATGATCGCGAAGCGGCTCGACGCCGCATGCTCCGGGCCATCGCCGAAACGGTCATCGAGGGCGTGGCCACCACTCTTCCGGCTGATGTGGCCATCCTCGAGCACCCCGATTTCGTAGCCGGCGAGCACTCCACCAACTGGGTCGAGCAGACTCTCGACCTCTCAGGGATCACCGCCGAGACGGCTCCGCCTGCTCCGGCCCCGGTCGACGGCGAGGACGCCACCCCACGGGTACTCCGTGACGTCACTGCCGAAGTCGACGGTCGGCGCTACCAGGTGAAGCTCTGGGTCCCCGACCTCGGTGACGCTGTTGCCGTGCATGCGACGGCCGGCGGTGCACGAGGTGCTGGACCCAAGCGCCCGAAGGCTGCTGCTGCCGGTGCCGGCTCCGGAACGGTTGCCGTGCCCATGCAAGGCACCATCGTGAAGGTCCTGGTCGAGGTGGGCGACGTGGTCGAAGTCGGCCAGACCGTCTGCGTGCTCGAGGCGATGAAGATGGAGAACAACGTCAACGCCGAGAAGGCTGGAACAGTCACAGACGTCCGGGTCGCCCCGGGGGAGTCCGTGGGACCGGGCGACGTCATCGCCGTCATCGAGTAGTCACGGATTGCGAGCGGACCACCGAATCTGCTTCCGCAGTCAGGACGCCAACCCCGACCCAGACCGATCCTCCACCACGGGCTCGAGTCGAGTCGGGTCGAGTCACACCATCAACGAGCCGGAGGAATCCCGATGACGGAGACCCGTAGTCCGCAGTCCGACGGCGCCAGGGACACCGCAGAGAACGCCGTGGACGCCTGTCTGCCCGAATTGCTGCGCCTCAGCCACGCGATCCACGCCGACCCCGAACTCTCCTATGCGGAGGTGCGGTCCTCCGCTCTAGCCGCCGAGGTGCTCGACCGAGGCGGGTTCACCGTCACCACCGGGACGGCCGACCTGCCGACGGCTTTTACCGCCACCATCGGGACGGGGCCGCTGGTGCTCGCCATCTGCGCTGAGTACGACGCTCTGCCCGATGTCGGCCATGCCTGCGGCCACAACATCATCGCTGCATCCGCCGTCGGAGCCGGCCTGGGGCTCCTGCCACTGGTCGACGAATTGGGGCTCACGGTCCGCGTCCTCGGCACACCCGCAGAAGAAGGCGGGGGCGGCAAGATCGTGATGCTCGATCGCGGCGTCTTCGACGACGTCCACGCCGCCATGATGGTCCACCCCTGGCCCAACGACCGCCTCGAGGCGACGTGCCTGGCCGTGACCCACTTTGATGTCTCCTTCACCGGAAAGACGGCCCATGCGTCGGCGGCTCCGTGGCAGGGGGTCAACGCCGGAGACGCCATGGTGATCGCCCAGGTCGCCCTCGGGCTGCTCCGCCAACAGCTGCCCCCTGGTGACCAGATCCACGGAGTGGTGACCAACGGGGGCGAGGCTGCCAACATCATCCCGTCACACGTCACCGGACGGTTCATGGCCCGCTCCTTCAGCGCATCCGGGCTCGAACAGCTCGAACAACGCGTCCGTTCCTGCTTTGCCGCAGGGGCCCTCGCCACCGGAACCCAGGTCGAGCTCACCCGTCTGGCACCGGACTACTCGCACATGCTGAGCGACTTGGACCTGCTGTCGAGCTATCGCTCCAATGCCGAGGCACTCGGGCGCCGGTTCACACACGACGACGAGGATGCGCCCAGGCCAACACTGTCGACCGACATGGCCAACGTGTCGCTCGTCGTGCCCACGATCCACCCACTCCTGGGAATCGAGGCCGGTGGGTCGGTCAACCACCAGCCTGAGTTTGCCGCCGCGTGCGTCACCCCGTCGGCTGACACCGCCGTCCGTGACGGCGCACTGGCCATGGCGTGGACGGCGATCGACGCGTCGCGTCCAGGGGCGCTGCGTGACCGCCTGCTCACCCGGAACGTCAGCTGACGTCAGGCAGAACGTTCCGAGGTCGACCGCAACCAGGACCGTGGGGTTCCGCCCCGATCTTCCGCTTCGCACATTGTCACTTCTGCTGGGGACTTGCCGCACTGGCGATGCCGACGCCCGGACCCGGCACAACCACCTCGCGGCCAGATCAGCGCCGTGACGTCTCCTCAGCGTCGACCAGCGTCCGAGATCACGCCATAGCCGGCAGGCGGTGGGAGCCGGCCGACAAGGGACCCCACGGCCGACATGGGACCCCACGGCCGGCCTGGACGCAGCCAGCATCCTGGGCGATCACCTACTCCCAGACGCAGCGTTGGCCTCTGTCAGCCGTTGGGGTGGAATTCGCCGAAGACGCCCCGCAGCACATCGGCCACTTCGCCGAGCGTCGCCATCCGGGAGAGCGCTGTCTTCATGGGATACAGCAGGTTCTGCGTGCCCCGTGCGGCTGCCTCTACGTCGGCCAGAGCTGCATCCACGCCCGCCTGATCCCGCTCGGCTCGCACTCGCTTGACACGAGCGACCTGGGACTTCTGGAGCTCAGCATCGATGGGGAAGACGTCGTTGGCGGTGCCGTGCTCGTCGACGAACTTGTTGACCCCGATGACGACCTTCTGGCCGGAGTCGATGTCCTTGGCGTATGCGTAGGCCGCCTGCTCGATCTCCTGCTGCATGTACTGGGCCTCGATGGCGTCGACGGCTCCGCCCATGGCATCGATCCGCTCTAGGTAGTCCCACGCTGCCGCCTCCACCTCGTCGGTCAGCGACTCGACGAACCAGGATCCGGCGAGCGGGTCCACGGTGTCTGCGATCCCCGACTCGTAGCCGACGATCTGCTGGGTGCGCAGTGCGATCTTGGCCGCGTGCTCGGTGGGCAGGCCGAGCGCCTCGTCGAACCCGTTGGTATGCAGACTCTGCGTGCCGCCAAGTGCTGCCGCCATAGCCTGGACGGTGACCCGGACGATGTTGTTCTCGGGCTGCTGCGCGGTCAGCGTGGACCCGCCCGTCTGCGTGTGGAACCGGAGCAGAAGAGATTTCTCGTCCTTCGCCCCGAACCGCTCGGTCATGATCTTGGCCCACATCCGGCGGGCGGCCCGGTACTTGGCCACCTCCTCGAACAGGTTGTTGTGGGCGTTCCAGAAGAAGCTGAGCCGTGGGGCGAAGTCATCGACTTTCAGCCCGGCGGTCAGGGCAGCCTCTACGTAGGCGATGCCGTTGGCCAAGGTGAAGGCGATCTCCTGGACCGCCGTCG
>CAININ010000256.1 GCA_903849265.1 uncultured Acidimicrobiaceae bacterium | reverse complement strand
GGGCGCTTCAGGTCCTCGTAGTGCCACCAGTCGACCGGCTTGGTGCCACCGCCCTCGACGATGGTGAGCTTGCCGCCTACGAACGTGACGTCCGGCATCGGCGCCTGGATGATGCGCGGGCAGACGTCGTGGTACTTGGACGGAATGCGATCCGTCCAAGTAGTCGCGGGCTCGACGATGTGGTCGTCGACGGAGATGATCATCGGCAGTTCGGCCATGAGGTGGATTGTATCCCCGGTTCTGACGGTGTGTCAGATGCGGTCCTGACTGCAGCCGCTCACGGATCCACCGCACCGCGTGCCGGTGCCAGCCCGCCCGTTCGTCACGGTGGACGGTGGCGACCGAATGCGCTGCAATCACCCCTTCCCTCGACCGCTGCCGTTGCCTACGATGGGACCTGATGGTGGCAGTTGCTCGCTCGTTCCTGGTATCGGTGATGCTCGTCCTGCTTTCGGCGACGACGTTCGCCACGGTGGTCGCGCCCGGGTCGGACCCGGTCGGCGCCGCCACGGTCTCCCCGCACGTCTACCCCGGGGGAGGCGTCCTCGGGTACGGATCTCGATCGCAGTCGCCCCTCACATTCCCCCTCACCGCCACACTGAATTCGTTGGTCGTCGCACAGGCGGGCGATCCGTCCGCCACGGTGGCCCACGAGGGCTACTGGCTGGCTTCGGCCGATGGCGGGGTCTACAGCATGGGAGCAGCCGGCTACTTCGGATCACTTGGCGCGCTGCACCTGCAGGGCCCGATCGTGGCCATGGCGGCTACCCCGGACGGCAAGGGCTACTGGCTGGCCGCGCTCGACGGCGGGGTGTTCGCCTTCGGCGATGCCGCCTTCTATGGATCGATGGGGGCGGTGGCCCTCAATCAGCCGATCGTGGGCATGGCGTCGACCGCCGACGGCAAGGGTTACTGGCTGGTGGCATCGGATGGCGGCATCTTCGCCTTCGGCGACGCGCCGTTCCTCGGGTCGATGGGAGGCGCTCCGCTGGCTTCGGCCATCACTGGGATGGCTCCGACCCATCACGGACAGGGCTACTGGCTGGTGGCGGGCGACGGTGGGATCTTCGCCTTCGGCAACGCCGGGTTCCACGGGTCCCTCGGCGGCACCCCGCTCAACGACTCCATCACCGGGATGGCGGCCACCATCGACGATGCCGGGTACTACCTGGTGGCCTCGGACGGGACGATCTCGACCGAAGGGGATGCGGTGGATCTCGGATCGCCTGGTGGCGGCCTGAACGGGAACCCGAACGTCGTCCTCCCGGTGTCGAGCATCACCTTGACCCAGGATGGGTCCGGCTATTGGCTCTTGGATCCCGACGGCTTCAACTACTCCTTCACCAATCCGCCGGACCCGGTGCCTTCAGCACTGGCGGCTTCTATCGTCTCGCTGGCGGCCAGTCAGGTCAACGCCGACCCTGTCAGCGGCTACTTCTGCAATCCGTACGGGCCCTGTGAAGCGTGGTGCGCCCTGTTCGCCACGTGGCTGTGGGGCCATGCCGGCGTACCCATCCCTTCGTATGCCTTCACCGGGGACATCTTCGGATGGGCGGCGGCCAACACCGTCGTGCTGCCCCCGACGGCGCCGGCGCTCCCGGGTGACGCCGTGCTCTACGGGACCGGGCCATGGTCGACGTCTTCATCGGTCCACGTCGGTGTCGTTGCTCAAGTCTGGCCCGATGGTGCAGTTGTGACGATCGAGGGCGACGCCGGACCGGCCGCGACCGGGCACCTTGCCGTCATCATCAACGGCCCCTACCTGCCCACGCATTCGGTTCAGTACAACGGTGTCCCGGTGTACGCCATCGCCCGGCCGTAGGGCCTTTGCTCCGGCCTTACGGCCGCTGGGATCGCTGGGGCCGCTGGGTGGCGCGGGCTCAATCCTCGACGAGCAGTGAATCGAGGATGCGGGCCCGGTGGTCGCCGGCCGATCCCCACGCCTCGGACAGCGCCCAGGTGCGCTTCAAAAAGAGGTGGAGGTCGCACTCCCACGTGTACCCGATGGCCCCGTGCACCTGCAGTGACACCCGGGCCGCTTCGGTAGCAGCGTCGGACGCATAGGCCTTGGCCACCGAGGCGGCCCGGGATGCGTCGGGGCTGCCTTCGTCGAGCGCCCACGCCGCGCCGTACGTCACGGGACGGGCGAACTCGAGGAGGACCTGCGCCCCGGCCAGCAGGTGCTTGACGGCCTGAAAGGCTCCGATCGGCTTGCCGAACTGTTGGCGGTCCTTGGCGTACTCGGCAGAGACGGTGATCATGGAGTCGGCCAGGCCGAGGAGCTCGGCCCCGACGGCCACTGCGGCCCGGTCGGCGGTGCGGTTGATGCCGGCGACGGCGTGCGCACCGGAGACCAGCACGGTGTCCGGCGATGGTTCCCACACCGGGATCCCGAGGCGCCGGGTGGGGTCGAGCGACGGCACCGGGGTGACAGTGATCGACCCGGCGTCCACGCCGTGGATCTCGGGTCCGTCCGGTCCGTCGGCCACCAAGAGCAACAGGTCGGCGCTATTGGCCCCGGCCACAGGCAATCCGGGCCGTCTGCCATCGGCGACCGCCACGGTCAGGGTCCCGCCGGCGATGGACTCGAGCCACGGCCCGATCCTCGCGTCCGCAGTGCCGGCGGCGTCCAGGTCGGCCAGAAGGGAGGCGGCCAGCGCGCTGGTCTCAGCCAGGGGCTCGGGCAATGCCACCCGCCCGGCTTCCTCGAGCAGAGGCACCAGGTCGACGAGACCGAGGCCGAAGCCTCCGTGGGCCTCGGGCACGACCAGTCCGGTCACGCCGAGATCGGCCAGCGTGGCCCACCGAGGAGTGAGGGCGGTGCGGGCCGCCGGAGCGTCGAACGCAGCGCGCACGGCGTCGGTCGTGCACTCCTTGGCCAGGACCTGGCGCACCGCGTCACGGAACTCGAGCTGGGTATCGGTAAATGCGAAGTTCATGTCGGCCTCTTCTGCTCAGCCTCGCGGCAGCCCGAGCATGCGCTCGGCCACCACGTTCCGCTGGATCTCGTTGGTGCCGGCGTAGATAGGGCCGGCCAGTGCGAACAGGAAACCGTCGAGCCACGGGGCGTCGATACCGTCCCCGTGGAACTCGGCCTCGGGTCCGAGCAGGTCGAGCGCGGCCCGGTGGATGGCCAGGTCGGTCTGGGACCAATGGATCTTGTTGGCGCTCGCCTCGGCGCCGACCGAGCCGCCGGCGAGCACCCGGGTGGCGGTCCACAGCGTGTTGAGGCGGTAGGCCTCGGCATCCATCCAAGCCTGGGCCACGGCGTCGCCGCTGCGACGGGCGCGTTCGGGATCCGAGGCGAGTCGCTCGGCATACAGGGCGACCAGCCGATCGGCGGCGCGGCTGTACCGGGCTGGGCTGCGCAAGCTGAGGCCGCGCTCGGACCCGGCGGTGGCCATGGCTACGTTCCACCCCTTGCCGACTTCACCGAGGACCAGGTCGTCGGGCACGAAGACATCTTCGAAGAAGAGTTCGGCAAACCCCGTCTCACCGTCGATCTGAGGGATGGGGCGGACGGTCACACCGGGGGTGGCCATGTCGATGAGGAAGTACGTGAGCCCTCGGTGACGCTCGGCTTCCGGGTCGGTGCGGAACAGGCCGAAGCACCATTCGGCGAAGGCGCCCCGTGAGGCCCAGGTCTTCTGGCCGCTCAGCACCCAGCCGCCTTCGTCATCCGAGCGGCGGGCTCGGCTGCGGATACCGGCCAGATCGCTGCCGGCGTCGGGCTCAGACCAGCCCTGGCACCAGATCTCCTGGGCCGAGGCCATGGGAGGAAGGAAGCGTTCCTTTTGCGCATCAGTGCCGAACTCGAACATGGTGGGGGCGAGCAGGAAGACGCCGTTCTGGCTGACGCGCAGTGGTGCCTGGGCCCGCCAGTACTCCTCTTCGAACACGAGCCACTCGAGGATTCCGACACCCCGCCCGCCGAACTCTTCGGGCCACGACACGACGGACCAGCGGTCGGCCGCCAGCTCGGCTTCCCAGGCGCGGTGCGCCTCGAAGCCGTCAGCGGTGTCAAGTGACGGGAGCGACCGTGGGGCTGGTGCGTGGGCGGAGAGCCACGCCCGCGCTTCCTCACGGAAGGCCTCTTGGGCATCGGTGTAGTGCAGGTCCATCGGTCGATCCATCGGGCGGTTCCCTCGTTCGGCGCGCGTGATGGGAAATCTGACACATCCTCAGATTTCCGGCAACCG
>CAININ010000255.1 GCA_903849265.1 uncultured Acidimicrobiaceae bacterium | reverse complement strand
GACCACCGGCCTGCCACTAGTCCCGGAAGTGAGTGACATGCGGAAGTACATCAGTTTTTTCCTACTGGGCATCCTCTCCCTCGTGGGGCTGGGCGCGGCCGTGCTCGGTATCGTGCAGGGCAAGAGCGCTACTTCCCTCGGGCAGGCCGTGGCGAACACCCTTGGGGCGCCCAACTACTCCGAGTACCTGGTGGAGACCACCCCGCAGGGGAACCAGAACGCCAGCCATGTCTACCAAGCGCCAGACCGGCTAGGGGGAAGGCTACAGAGCGCAGGCCGGCGCACCTACCTCGTGATCATCGGCACCACCGAGTACATCAGCGTGACCCAGCCGGCCAAGAGCACCACGCCGCCGCTGTCCTTCTACAGCCAGCAGACCACGGGGGCCCAGGCGGTCGACCCGGCCCACACCTACCTCCCGTACTACAACAAGGGCCCGGCGACGAAGTCCGGATCAGTCACCACGGTGACCCTCTCTCAGGGTGGTCAGACCGAGCACCTGACGTACACGGTGACCGGCAACTACGTCTCGAACTTCAAGGCCGTCACCCCGGGGGGAACCATCAACCTCGCTATCTCCAAGCTGGGCACGTCGCCGGCGGTGGCCCTGCCCAAGGGAGCGAAGATCGTGGCTGCTCCCACCCAGTCCGCAGGCTGACCTGCCGGGTCCGGACGTAACGGGCCGTCTCGCACGGACATAGGTCTGCTGAGCGGTGGTCCGACTGAGTCCGCTAGATCCATCGAGTCCGCCCACGGGCCAGTTCGATGCACCCACCTGATTGGGGGAAGGTAAACCCGGTGCCGGCCTACCCGCATACCCGGCGGTAGAGGGCACCCGAATGCAGTCAGCGGCCGGCGTGTCTTGAATGCCTCTAGATCGCATCCCAGAATTCTCGTAGGGCGGCTGCCCCAGCGGCCGGATCTTGCAACATCCACCAGTGGCCGACCCCTTCCAGGACTGCAACCTTCGCTCCAGCCCGCTCGGCGACCCAGCGATGACGGGCCTCACCGCCCGTGTACTCATCCTCAGCGGGAACGATGACGAGACCTGGTCGAGGCGACGCAGTAGAGACCTTCTGCCCCCAATGGGCGAGCACCGCTTCGGGTACGGAGCGGTATACGGCGAGGATGCATCGACCCATGGTGTCGTCAAGGGCTTCGGCCAACTGTCTCGCCACCCCCGGCGTCATGCCCATCGACTCGTTGAGGCTGGCGCGATCCTCGACCCCCAATGCCAGCCATCCGGCGATGGCCTCTTCTCCCTCACCGGGCGTCTGCCACACATGGCAGGGCATGTCATCGAAGACGTAGCCCGGGGCGAAGCACCCGGCCGTGTCAATGGACCACGAATGAAGCAAGTCCGGCCGTTCACACGCCAATCGAAGGGTGAAGTTGGCACCCCAATCGTGGCCGACCAGGTCAACCGGTTCACCAATCTCTTCAAGCTCCCCGGTCAACCAGGCCACGTATTCGTCATAGGTCGCACCAAAGCCATCGGGCAGCGGCGCGCCAAAGCCCGGCGGGGACAGGGTCACGGTGTCATCTCGTCCTAGCTCGGTGATGAGCGGCGACCAGATCGCTGCCGTCTCGGGATTGCCATTGACGAGAACTAGTGCCATGCCCCGGAACGGTATCGGGCCTCGCCGCCGCCGGCGCTGTAGTGCCGAATACGACCAACCCGCCCTGCGTAATACGCAAGATCCGCGCCCAACTCGACGCATGACGCGCAAGAGGGACCCGAAGGCCCCTCCGCACGACTGCCTCATCATGACTATCTCCAGATTACCGGGTCTTCGGAAATGAGCGGGTTCTGGCGCCCGCGACAGCAAGCACCGGCCGCTGGAACGGGCCTCTTGGTGCCCCACCCATCCGGCGTTGTGGGGCGGCCCTGCTGCGGAATCTGTCGGCGGCGGTGTGCAACGATTGCTACATCAGGACAAGGGGGATTGGAGTGGCGTACGGCCAACCCAGCGAGGGCGCACCTAAGGGCCTGAGCGAGGACAATGACGTTCATTCCGAGTCGGATGTGGAGCTTGCAAACAGACTCGGGAGGTTCGCTGCCATCCTTGGACTGGCCGCGTTCGGACTCCGTGTGTGCTTCGCTTTTCTTCCACCGATGACCGGAGTTGGCCAACTTGTCGGGTTGGTCATGGGCCTACCAGCGATGGTCATCGGAATCATCGCCCTGGCCAAACCGGGTAGCCATCGAATGGCCACGGTTGGCATTGTGTTCGGCGCTCTGGCAGCCGCGATTGGGGTGGGCACCGCGGCCTGAGGAGCGTCACCGAAGTGCCGTTCCGGGGCACCCGGTCCAGCGAATCGGTCACCGGTTCACCTCGCCTCAACCACATGGGAGGTTCGGCGACTCGCGTGCGCCATGGATGCTCAGGTGGCTGCGTCCGCCAGGGCTTGATCGATGGACCGGCGGAGCGAACGGGCTGCGTGTTCTGGGTCGTCTGCTCCGACCAGCCACCGGACGACTACGAAGTGCCGTGCCCCGGCCGCTACCAGTCCCCCGACGCAGTCCGGGTCGACCCCGCCGGTGACCCACACCGGCCATGGGGAGCGAGCCACGGCCATGCTCAGGTAGTCCGTGCCGGTGCCCGGTCGTCCTGGCTTTGTCGGCGTGGCCACGACGGGTCCGGCAGAGAGGTAGTCGACTGGCGCCGGGGCACCTCCCCCGTGCCCGTCCACCGCCGCGGCCAACTCGCCTGGAGTATGCGTGGACAGACCCAGGATAGCCCGGTCACCGATGATCGCCCGTGCCTCGGCGGGGGATGTGTCGTCTTGACCTACGTGGACGCCGTCGGCACCCATGGTCGCCGCCAGGTCGGGCCGGTCGTTCAGGACGAAGGGCACACCCTCTGCCGTGCACACCTGCTTGACCAGAGCTGCCCGTTGCACCAAGGCGCTGTCGTCGAGGTGCTTTTCGCGCAGCTGCACGATATCCACCCCTCCGGCGATGCACCGGCCGACGAAGACCTCGAGGTCGGGGCGGTCGGGCGTGCAGAGGTAGAGGCGACGCTCCGCAAGACCCCAGCGGTCAGACCCGCGTTCGGTGGCCATCACCCCGGGTTGGGGAGCTTGGCCCGGGCCTCGGCCTTCACCTGCTGCTTGAATTGGCGGACCTTGGACAGCGCCTCAGGAGAATCGATGTCGGCGACCGAACGGTAGGACCCGGCCTCGCCGTAGACCCCGGCCGCGGTGTCCCATCCATCTGGCTGGACGTCGAACTGCTTGCCGAGCAGGGCAACGAAGATGCGCGCCTTCTGGTCGCCGAAGCCAGGGAGCCCCTTCACATTGGCCAGCAGCTCCTTGCCGTCGGCGGCTGTCGTCCAGATGGCTGCTGCGTCCCCGTCGTAGTGCTCCATGACCGCACCGCACACCTCTTGGACTCGCCCGGCCATGGACCGCGGAAACCGATGGAGCGCAGGTTTGGCTCCGAAGATCTCCGCCAGGTCATCTGGCGGCATGGCCGCGATGACGGCAGGGTCGAGGGCGCCACCGAGCCGCTCCTTCAGGTCGAAGGGGGCCTTGAACGCTCGCTCCATCGGGATCTGCTGGTCAAGGACCATGCCGATCAGGAGGGCGAGGGGTTGGGACGCCAGAAGGGCGTCCGCGTCGGTGTCACCGGTGAGCCACAGCACGTGGCAAGGCTAGCCGGGGGTATCGGAGCCTCTGACCCGGAACGTCCGGGCGTCCGGAATGCTGGACGGCGCGACCCAGAGCGGCATGAGTCGGTCGCTACGCTGGCAACAGCATGCGCCGATTCCTCCGCGTCCGCCGGGACGGGCTCTCCTGGGCGGCGACCCTTGTCGCGATGGTCTGCGTCTTGGTTGCAATCTCCTGGGCAGCACAGGCATACGTTTGGGCGACCGACGCCCCGGCCACGGCTCCGGCCGGCCTCACCTATGTCCGCACCGGCCCGTATCTGACCCGCTACGAGGCCTGGGGTCCCCGGGCCGGGCCTCCGGTGGTACTGGTCCACGGGGCCTTCGAGTCCGTGGCTACATGGGTGCCCGTCGCCACCCGGCTCGCCCGAGGCAGCCATGTCGAGGCCTACGACATCGAGGGCTACGGCTACACCGAGCGCGTGGGGCCGTATACGACCGAGTCGATGGCGCGGCAGCTCGCTCGGTTCCTGGTCGCCCGGCACCTGGACCACCCGGTACTGGTCGGCCACTCGCTGGGTGCCGGGGTGATCGCCCGGTTCGTCCTCGATCACCCGGGTGCGGCGGCTGGTGTCGTCTTCGTGGACGGAGACGGGCTGGCGGCCACCTATCCCGGAAGCTCGGTTCCAGGGCTCATGCCCGAACCGTTCCGCACCGCCCTCTATCGGGGTGCTGTTCGCAACCGTGCCCTGATCAGCACCGTCTTCGGGCTTGCGTGTGGAACCGGCTGCCCCACCTTGACCTCTCGGCAACTCCTATCGGTCCAGGGTCCGTTGCAGGTGGCCGGAGCGGAGCAGGCCCTCCTCGCATTGAGCTCCCGCCCAGTTGTCGGGGTGAGTCCTGGCGAGCTCGGGCGTATCCGTTCGTCAGCCTTGCCGGCACTGGTGGTATTCGGGGCCGACGACGGCGAGTTCAGCGCCGGTGCGCCAGCCCGCACGGCGGCTCGGATCGGCGCCCCAGCTCCGGTGCTCATCGCCGACTGCGGGCACCTGTCGCTCTGGTCTCATCCAACCCAGGTGGCCGAGGCCATCGATATGTTCCAGAGGGGGCTGGCCGGAACGTCCTGAACGGATTGTTCGTTCCATGCAGCGGCGGATCCCTGCATGTTCGGATCGCCCGCCTCACCCCCTTGCACACGTGTGAACCGGTGGGCCGCAATCCGATGACTCAGACCGCCCAAGGGTCGGGGGAATCCGGGTCGATTCCGAAGGTGCCGATGGCCTCGGACGTGGTCCCTCGGGGGAGCAGGCCGTCGGATTCGAGGCCGCCGAGCACGGCCACCACAATGTGGGCGGCATCGGTCTCGAAGAACCGGCGCAGCACCTCACGGGTGTCGGACCTTCCGAACCCGTCGGTTCCCAGTGAGATGAACGGACGGGGCATCCACCGGGCCACCTGGTCGGGCACGGCACGCACGAAGTCGGTGACGGCCACGATCGGCCCGGCCGAGCCTGGCGCGTCGGCCAGCGACGAGGTCACCAGCGGCACCTCTTCTGCGTCGTCGGGGTGCAGCCGGTTCCGGCGCTCGACGGACAGCGCGTCGTCGCGCAGGCACGAGTACGAGGTGACCGACCAGGCCTCTGCTGCCACGCCCCACTCTTCGGCCAGGAGCCTTCTGGCTTCCATGGCCGCCCGCCATGCAGTGCCCGAGAAGAGCAGGGTCGCCCGGGGGGCGTCGTCGGGCAGTCCGGCGGTCGGTCCGGCAAAGCGGTACATGCCGCTCACTACACCGGAGCGGACTCGCTCGGCCTCGGCCGGATCGGCTGGCAGGGCTGGCATCACGTAGTTCTCGTTGTAGAGCGTCAAGTACCAGAAGCGGTCCTCGGCGTCCGCTCCGGTCATCTTGGCGATGCCGTCCTGCATCACCACGGCGACCTCGTAGGCGAACGCAGGGTCGTAGGAGACGACCGAGGGATAGGCGGATGCGAGTAGGAGCGAGTGCCCGTCCTGGTGCTGGAGCCCTTCCCCATTGAGGGTGGTCCGTCCTGCGGTGCAGCCCAGGAGGAACCCGCGGCCCCGGCTGTCGCCCAAGGCCCACAGCAGATCGCCGACCCGCTGGAACCCGAACATGGAGTACGAGAGGTAGCAGGGGATCAACGACTCCCCCCACGTGGCGTAGGCCGTGGCCGCCGCGGTAAAGGTGGCCATGGCGCCGGTCTCGGTGATCCCCTCCTCCAGGACCTGGCCGCTGGCGCTCTCGGCGTAGTGCAGCGCCAGCCCGGCATCGACCGGGGTGTAGTGCTGTCCGTCGGGGGCGTAGATCTGGACCTCGCTGATGAGTGATTCGAGTCCGAATGTTCGAGCTTCGTCTGACACGATGGGGACGATCCGCCGTCCCATTCCCGGATCCCTGGTGAGTGAGCGCAGTAGCCGTGCGAACGCCATCGTCGTCGACACCTCTTGGCGCCCAGATCCGGCGAGGAGGTCGGCGAACGCAGCCGGGGCCGGAAGGGGAAGTGGCTGCGCCCGGACCACCCGGCTCGGTAGGGGTCCACCGAGGGCCCGACGACGCTCGGCCAGATACCGTCCAGCAGGAGAGTCCGGCGCGGGGCGGTAGTACGGAGGGGCGTCGCCATCGAGGTCGGCCCCGGCGAGCTCCTCGTGGAGGTACAGCCGGTCGCGTAAGGCATGCAGCTGGGTACCGGTCATCTTCTTGATCTGGTGGGTGGCATTGCGGGACTCGATATCGGCCCCGAGCGTCCAACCCTTGATGGTCTTGGCCAGGATGGCAGTGGGGGCGCCGGTGTGCTCGACGGCGGCACGGTAGGCGGCGTAGAGCTTCCGGTAGTCGTGGCCGCCCCTGGGCAGGCTCTGCAGTTCGGCGTCACTCAGGTGCTCGACCAGGGCCCGCAGCCGGGGGTCGGGACCGAAGAAGTGTTCACGGATGTAGGCCCCGGACTCGGTGGCGTACTTCTGGAACTCCCCGTCGACGGTCTCGTTCATCTTGGCCAGCAGGACGCCGTCCACATCCCGGGCCAGGAGCTCGTCCCAGGTGCGCCCCCAGATCACCTTGATCACGTTCCACCCGGCGCCTCGCAGTGTGGCCTCGAACTCCTGGATCACCTTGCCGTTGCCACGGACCGGGCCGTCGAGACGTTGCAGGTTGCAGTTGACGACCATGGTCAGGTTGTCGAGATGCTCCCGACCGGCCATGCCGAGGAGCGCCATCGTCTCGGGTTCGTCGAACTCGCCGTCGCCGACGAAGGACCACACCCGGCTGTGTGACGTGTCGGCAATCCCCCGTGCGGACAGATACCGGGCAAAGTGGGCCTGGGCGATGGCGTTCACCGGTCCGAGCCCCATCGATACCGTCGGGTACTCCCAGAAGTCGGGCATGAGCCGCGGATGGGGGTAGGAGGAAAGACCGCCTCCCCCGACTTCGAAGCGGAAGTTGTCAAGCTGGCGCTCGGTGAGCCGGCCCTCGACGAAGGCGCGGGCGTAGATCCCGGGCGAGGCGTGGCCCTGGAAGTAGACCTGGTCCCCGGGCTGGCCACCCTCCTTGCCCCGGAAGAAGTGGTTGAACCCGACTTCGTAGAGGGCTGCCGAGCTGGCGTAGGTGGCCAGGTGCCCGCCGACCGACTCGGACCGGTGGTTGGCCCGGACCACCATGACGGCGGCGTTCCACCGGATGTAGGCGCGGATCCGGCGTTCGAGGTGCTCGTCCCCCGGAAATTCCGGTTCAGCATCGGAAGGGATGGAGTTCACGTACGGAGTCGACACTGCCACCGGAAACCCGACCTGGGACTGCTGTGCCCGCTCGAGTACCCGCATGAGTAAGTAGCGGGCGCGGTTGCGGCCGTGCACCCGGACGACGTCGTCGAAGGCATTCAGCCATTCGCCGGTCTCCTCGGGGTCGAGGTCCGGGAGTTGATGGGCGACTCCGTCGAACAACATCTCTGCCATGGTCTCACCTCGGGGGCCGACGCGCCCCGTCGGGCCGCGGCTCCACTCAGGGGCCAAGTGGCTGCGGTCTCCCCGGGTCACTCGTGGAGCAGGCATGCTGTGGCCATGGACGCCGCACCTCCCGACTCGCCTTCTGTCTCCCCAGACGCCGCTTCTCGCGGCGACGCCATCCCGATCGTCGCCTACACGGACGGTTCGTGCCTTGGCAACCCTGGGCCAGGAGGCTGGGCGTGGGCGGTGGATGGAGGTCCGTCGGACTCCGGCAGCGAGGGCCACTCCACCAACCAGCGCATGGAGGTCATGGCCGTGATCCGGGCCCTCGAGACCCTCCCCGGCCCAGTGCACATCGTCAGCGACTCGACCTACGTCGTGAACTGCTTCCGTCAGAAGTGGCACACCGGATGGAAGCGGCGAGGGTGGAAGAACTCCCAAGGCAAGCCGGTCGCCAATCGTGACCTGTGGGAACGGCTCTTCGCACTCGCCTTGGACCCAGGACGTCCGATCACGTTCGCTTGGGTGAAGGGCCATTCGGGCGATCGGATGAACGACGTGGTCGACGAGCTGGCAACCGCTGCAGCCGCTCGCCAGGAGCCGTCGGGACCCCCGCCGGACACCGGTTTGGGTCAGGGGCAGCTCCTCCCGTAATCTGACGGGATGGAGATCAATGGAAGTTCAGCAATTGTCACTGGTGGAGCCTCCGGCCTCGGCGAGGCCACGGCCCGCAAGCTCGCGGCCGAGGGTGTGCGCGTCACGGTGTTCGACCGCAACGAGGACCGGGCCAAGGAGGTCGTCGCCGAGATCGGTGGTTCGGCCAACTACATCGGTGGCGACGTCACCGACCCCGACGACTGCCAGAAGGCGGTCGACCAGGCAGCCGACGCCGGCAACCTGCGCATCGCCGTCAACTGCGCCGGCACCGGCTGGGTCGGGCGTGTCATCAACCGGGACGGCTCGCCGCATGATCTGGCGCCGTTCAAGTTCATCCAGGAGCTGAACATCATCGGCACCTTCAACGTGATGACCAAGGCCGCCTCGGCGATCTCTACCGTCGAGCCCCAGGCCAACGGCGAGCGCGGCGTGATCGTCAACACCGCCTCGGTCGCAGCCTTCGACGGCCAGATCGGCCAGCTGGCCTACTCCGCTTCGAAGGGCGCCGTGGTCGGCATGACCTTGCCTGCTGCCCGCGACCTCGCCGTCGTCGGTATCCGGGTCCTGGCCATCGCCCCTGGGCTGTTCGACACCCCGTTGCTGGCCATGCTGCCCGAAGAGGCACGTGACGCCCTGGCTGCGTCGGTCAACTTCCCCAAGCGTCTGGGCAACCCGGCCGAGTTCGGCGAGCTGGTCGCGGCCATCGCCACCAACAGCTACCTCAACGCCGAGGTCATCCGTCTCGACGGTGGCATCCGGATGCCGCCCAAGTAGTCCTGGGAACAACAACAGCACCGCCCGTGACGGCTCGGGTGGGGGCTCAGGTGGGGGATAGGGCCGAGTCATGCCAATGACTTCGACCACCCCCACCCGGGCTGGCGGGACAGTGGACCCGGGTGGAGGTTGGCCACCTCCGGCAACGCCTTCGGTGAGGATTCGACATGGTCAGACCGGACGCTTCGGTTGTGGCCACCGACATCGACCTCTTATGGATGTGCGCACCTGAGTCGACCGGGGCGGGGACCGCACATGCGGATGGCACCTCGTCAATGTGGCGGATGCTCAGATGGATCTGTCGACCGCGCCTCTGACGTCGGCGTGTCGGCGTGGCGGCTGGTGTCGGCGTGGCGGCGACAGGGGTCGACGGGCACCGGAGACCAGCGGCAGTAGAGCGAGGTCGACGCGAGGTGGGGAACGGTAGGCTGGGCGCGTAACGAGCCGCCGGACGGACCTCATGCCTTCGGCCACACGACGATCATCCCTATGGAGGTGGTTCCCACGGAACCTGAGGTGGCAACGGAGCAGACCGCAACGGGGGGCGCGCCATCAGGGGGCTCGACATCGGGAGACGCGACCCACTTCGACGTCGTCGTGGTGGGTGGGGGTCCCGGCGGGTATGCCACCGCGCTCTACGGGGCTGCGGCCGGGCTCTCGGTAGCGCTCGTGGAGTTGGACAAGGTCGGTGGGACCTGTCTCCACCGAGGATGCGTGCCGGCCAAGGCATTCTTGGAGACTGCAGCGGTGTTCCGCTCCGTGCGATCCGCCGTTGAGTTCGGCATCACAGCCGGAGCGGACCAGGCAGAGCCTGCGGTCACGTTCTCGGTCAGCCAGGCACGCAAGCAGCAGGTCGTCGACCAGCTGTTCACCGGACTTTCCGGCCTGCTCAAGGGCCGTGGCGTCACCCTGTTCAGTGGTAGCGGAACCCTGCTCGACGGCCATCGTGTGCGCATCGCCGGCAACGATGGCACCACGGCAGAGGTGACCGGGACCGACGTCGTGCTGGCCGCCGGGTCGGTACCGCGCACCATCCCGGGTTTCGACATCGACGGAACGGTCGTCCTCACGTCGGACGAAGTGCTGGCCCTGGACAGCCTGCCGGCATCCGTGGCAGTTGTGGGCGGCGGAGCCATCGGCTGCGAGTTCGCGTCGATGTTTTCCGATCTCGGGTCCACGGTGACGGTCTTTGAGGCCCTTCCGACAATTCTGAACGGATGCGATGAAGACGTCGTGCGTACAGTCGCCCGCTCGTTCAAAAAACGGAAGATCGACGTCAAGGCCGGTGTGACGCTGCATGGCCATACGCCCGGTCCGGCGGGGGGCACCGTGGTGTCTTTCGGCGACGGCGAGGAGCTCGCCGTCGATGCCATCGTGGTATCTGTCGGTCGTCGGCCCCGCACCGAGGGACTCGTGACCGAAGAGGCAGGTGTGGTCATCGACGAACGCGGTTTTGTGGTCGCCGACTCGAGCATGCGGACGTCGGCCGCCGGAGTGTGGGCAGTGGGTGATGTCGTTGCCGGCACCCCGCAGCTGGCCCACGTGGCCTTTGCCGAAGCCATCCAGGTGATCAAGACGATTCTGGGGGAGGCGGTCCTGCCCGTCGACTACGCACGGGTCCCGTGGGCCATCTACTGCCACCCCGAAGTCGCGTTTGCCGGGATGACCGAGGCCGCGGCCAAGGCCGCCGGGCTCGATGTCGTAGTCAAGAAGGACCCGTTCGGGGGCAACAGCAGGGCCCGGATCATCGGGGATACCGAAGGCATGGTCAAGATCGTGGCCGAGCGGCGCTCTGACGGCTCCGCCGGGCGGATCCTCGGAGTCCACATGGTCGGACCGTGGGTCACCGAGCAGCTCGGCGCCGGCTATCTGGCCGTCAACTGGGAGGCCACGGTCGACGAGGTTGCTCAGTTCATCCAACCGCACCCATCGCTTTCCGAAACATTCGGCGAGACGGTGCTGGCATTGACCGGAAGGGGAATGCACGTTGCCTGACGTGACCATGCCGCAGCTCGGCGAGACAGTGACCGAGGGAACCATCACCAAGTGGTTCAAAGCAGTCGGCGACACCGTCGCGCGAGATGAGCCGCTCTTCGAGGTGTCGACCGACAAGGTCGACTCCGAAGTGCCCTCCCCGGCCGACGGCATACTCACCGCGATCTTGGTGGAGGAAGGTGACACCGTCGATGTCGGCGTCGCCCTCGCGGTCATCGATGGGGACATGTCCGCCGCGTCGGCCGCCCCTGCCCCGATGTCCGAGGCATCCCCACAGGCTCCGGCCCCCGTGCCGGCCACACCGCTGGCGGCGCTTTCCGACGAACCGGTGACGGTCGCCGAGGTTGTTCCCTCCCCTGCGGTGACGGCTGCCCCTGCGGTGGACCCTGCCTTGCAGCCACCGGCGGCCCGCACGGACCTCGTCGACCAGTCCCTCGTACTCTCCCCCGTGGTGCGACGGTTGCTGACTGATCATGCGCTCGATGCCGCGTCGATCCAGGGCACCGGACTCGGTGGGCGGATCACGAGGTCCGACGTCGAGGCCGTCATCGAGCGCGGGGCGGCCCCGGCCGCCGTGCCGAGCATCCCGGCGACGCCCCCTGTCTCTGCGCCGCCGGCTACAGCCGACGCTCCCGTCCCGCTCGCTACCCCCGAGCACCGTGCGCAGGCTCCGGCCGGGCGTGACGAGGTCGTCCCGTTCACCAACATCCGGCGCCGCACGGCCGAGCACATGGTGCGATCCAAGGCCACGTCAGCCCATACGTTGATGGTCAGGGAGATCGACTACGAGCGGGTGGAGCAGGTGCGCCGATTGCACGGTGCGCGGTTCCGTGAGGAGGAGGGCTTCGGTCTCACCTATCTGCCGTTCGTCGCCCGGGCCACTGTCGAGGCACTCGCCGAGTTCCCCCATTTGAACGCATCCGTGGGTGAGGACTCGCTCATCGTGCATCACGACATCAACTTGGGGATCGCGGTCGACCTCGATAACGAGGGGCTCATCGTCCCGGTCGTCCACCGTGCCGAGGAGCTCAACCTCCGTGGCATGGCCAGACGGATCCGCGACGTAGCCGACCGGGCGCGGACCAAGCACCTCAGCCTGGACGACATCAGCGGTGGGACATTCTCGATCACGAACGCCGGGCCCTTCGGAACGCTCATCACGGGGGCGATCATCAACCAGCCGCAGGTCGCCATCTTGTCGACGGACGGCGTGTCCCGTAAGCCGGTGGTGGTCGAACTGCCAGACGGCACGGAGTCGATCGGCATCCACTCCATCGGACTCGTCGCCATCAACTTCGATCACCGAGCCGTTGACGGGGCCTACGCCGCCCGGTTCCTGGCCCGGGTGTCGGACATCCTCGACGACCGCGACTGGGCCGGCGAGCTCTAGTTCGTCGTGACGATGACCACCTTCCCCTTGCCGCCTGCTGACCCGATGCTGGGGCCGATCAGCGGGATGTTGTCGATCGAGGTCGATCTGCCGTGACCGAGCCATGAGGGCACGCTGGCTGGGACGCGTCCCTTACGCCGAGGCCTGGGATCTGCAGCAGGCGTTGGCGGAGCGGTCCGATGACGACTATCTCCTGTTGCTCGAGCACGGAGCTGTCTACACGTTGGGCGCGCACGGCGATCCGGCACACGTCCTGGTGGACCCTGCTGACGTCGGGGCCGAATTGGTCAAGGTCGACCGTGGCGGTGATGTCACCTTCCACGGACCCGGCCAGCTCGTGGGATATCCGATCCGCAGCGTCGGCGACGGGCCGCATCGCGGGCCAGAGCACGTTCGTCAGGTCGAAGACGTGGTGATCGGTGCACTGGTGGCGCTCGGCGTGCCCGAGGCTCGGGTGGGGCGCATGGACGGCTATCCGGGGGTATGGATCGACCCGCCCGCCGCCGAGGGCGACCGAGGTCCGCGCAAGATCGCTGCTGTAGGGGTGCGCACTGCCCGGGGGCGGACGACGCATGGCTTCGGCTTGAACGTGTCGACTGACTTGGGCATGTTCGACCACATCGTGGCCTGTGGAATCTCCGATCGAGCGACGACTTCGCTGGTCGCAGAAGGGTTCGCCGTCACCATGGCCGAGGCGGTCGATGCTGTCCTCGACTCGGCACATGCCGTGTGGGGCGACATCGATGACGTGGCTCGTGTGACCGACGGGGCCCGGGACGCGGCAGCTGGGGGCGACGGTGGCCAAGGGGTGGCGGTCCGCTTCCGTGACGCCGTCGGCCCGAGCGCCCTCGAGCGGCGTCTGCGTCGTTCGGGCGTCGATCCCCAAGCTGGCCTGGCCCTGTCCGCACGAAAGCCCGAGTGGCTGCGGGTCAAGGCGACGATGGCCGATGACTTCCTCGGTCTCCAGCGCGACATCCGTGACCTGGGTCTGATCACGGTGTGCGAGGAGGCCGGCTGCCCCAACATCTACGAGTGCTGGTCCGACGGAACTGCCACCTTCATGATCAACGGCTCGCGCTGCACGCGGGCGTGCGGCTTTTGCCAGGTCGACACCCGGCACCCCCTGCCGCTCGACATCCAGGAGCCGGCACGAGTAGCCGAGGCAGTCGCCCGCATGCGGTTGGCCCACGCCGTCATCACCTGT
>CAININ010000254.1 GCA_903849265.1 uncultured Acidimicrobiaceae bacterium | reverse complement strand
GCAACACTGAGGTCATCTGGTCGGTACGCGTGTTTTTCAACACCGGGCCGGCCCGAGTGGAGCCGATGTCCAAATCCGGCGAGAACAACATCGATGGGTGCCCGGTCCTCGGCGAACGCGTTTGGCGGTTGGGCGCAAAGGGACGTGTTCTGGCGCGGTGTGGTGTGGTGGTCGAATCGTCCACCTGGTCTGCGTCGAGGCCCTAGCCTGTGACGATGCCCCCGGCGCCCGGGTGGCCAGAACGACACCACTCCGGGGAGTGCCCGACCATCCATGAGAACGCAGTGACAACTCCCGCCGAGGCTGTGGGCCGACCTGACGGGCGACCCGCCCAGGACGGCACCTCGGAGTCATTGGTGCATGGTCTCGTCCGACTCGCCCGGCCCCGCCAGTGGATCAAGAACTTCCTGGTCTTCGTGGCTCCGGCCGCCGCCGGGGTGCTGTTCCACTCGACCATTCTGTGGCACGCAGCGGCAGCATTCGCAATCTTCTGCGTGGCCGCCACCGGCACGTACTACCTGAACGACTCGATCGACGCCGCCGCCGACCGCCAGCACCCGACCAAGCGCAACCGTCCCGTGGCCGCCGGTGTGGTCCCCGCCCCTTTGGCCATCACCATCGGTGCTGTCCTGATGGCTGCCTCGATCGTGCTGGCCGTGCTTCTGGCCGGCTGGCACTTGGGCGTGGTCATGGGCATCTATGCCGCCGTGCAGCTGGCCTATTCGTTCGGCCTGAAGAACGAGCCGATCCTCGACCTGGCCTGCGTCAGCGCCGGGTTCATCCTGCGAGCTGTGGCCGGCGGCGTGGCCACTTCGGTGGCACTCTCCAACTGGTTCCTGATCGTGGTCTCCTTCGGCTCGCTGCTGGTAGTCACCGGCAAGCGGTCGGGGGAAAAGAAGCTGCTGGCCGACGAGAACACCGACGGGGCCGCCGTCCGCCAGACCCTCGGCCTCTACACCCCGTCGTTCCTGAGCACGGTGCGGACGCTGTCGGCTGCCGTCACGGTCAGCGCCTACTGCCTGTGGGCCTTCGAGCGGGCCGGTCAGGTCCACCCCGGCCACGACCCGATCTGGTTTCAGCTGACGATCATCCCCTTCGTCATCGCACTGCTGCACGTCCTGCGCCTCCTCGACTCGGGGGCAGGCGCGGCACCCGAGGAGTTGGCCCTGAAAGACCACCGGCTCCAGATCTACGGCCTGTGCTGGGTCGCCCTGTTCGCCATCGGCGTCTACGTCGGATGAGCCGGCCGCGCACGCAGCGGGCGCTGCTCACCGGGTGGGGACGGACGGCGGCCACGGCGGCCGACGTGGTCCATGCCGTCCACCCGGACCTGGTGGACGACGCCATGGCCGCAGCCGTGGCGTCCGCCGGCGACACAACAGATCGAGGCCTGGTGGCCCGGGGAATGGGCCGCAGCTACGGCGACGCCGCCCAGAACGCCGGGGGCACCGTGGTGGATGCCACCTGGCTCGACGCCGTCCACTCAGTGGACCTCGAGTCCGGCCTCGTCACCGTCGGGGGCGGGATCAGCCTGCAGGCGCTGATGGAGCGCTTCGTGCCGCTGGGCTGGTTCGTCCCGGTCACCCCGGGCACCCGACTGGTGTCGGTGGGCGGAGCCATCGCCGCCGACATCCACGGGAAGAACCACCACGTGGACGGCAGCTTCTGCTCGCACGTCGTGTCGATGACCCTGGTGACCCCGACCGGCACCCATCTCGTGACCCCCGCATCGGATCCGGCGCTGTTCTGGGCCACTGCCGGAGGCATGGGCCTCACCGGCATCGTCACCGAGGCGACCTTGCAGATGATCCCAGTGGAGACCAGCTACATGCTGGTGGACACCGAGCGAGCCACCGACTTGGACGACGTCATGGACAAGATGCTCCACGGCGACGACGCCTACCGGTACTCGGTGGCCTGGATCGACTGCCAGTCGACCGGGAGCAAGCTGGGTCGGTCGGTCCTCACCCGGGGCGACCATGCCGCGATGGCCGACCTGCCCGCCAAGCTGTCGTCGAACCCGGACAAGGCCCGGGCCTTCGTGCCCCGCCAGCTGGCCCGGGTGCCGTTGACAGCACCGAGTGGTCTGCTCAACCCGCTGACCGTCGGCGCGTTCAACGAGTTCTGGTTCCGCAAGGCTCCCAAACATCAGGTGGGCAAGCCGCACCACATGACCGGCTTCTTCCATCCCCTCGACGGGGTGGGCGAGTGGAACCGGCTCTATGGCGGCCGAGGCTTTCTGCAGTACCAGTTCGTGGTTCCCGACGCCGCCAGCGAGACGGTGCGCCGCATCATCGAGCGGCTCACCGAGACCAAGCTGGCCTCGTTCTTGGCCGTGCTCAAGCGGTTCGGCCCCGGCGACCCTGGACCGCTCTCCTTCCCCATGCCAGGCTGGACCCTCGCCCTCGATCTTCCCGTAGGTCACGACGGACTCGACCGACTGCTCAACGACCTCGACGAGCAGGTCCTGGCCGCTGGCGGCCGCATCTACCTGGCCAAGGACTCGCGGCTGGCCCCGGACATGTTCCGGTCCATGTACCCCGGGGTCGACCGATTCATGGAGGTCAAGCAGCGGGTCGACCCCGACGGCGTACTGCGGTCCGACCTCGGACGGCGCCTCGGGCTGTGCGCAGACACCGCACCTCGGCCTGGTACGGCTCCCGCAGTGGCACCCACACCCGCCAAGGCGACGGCTCGCAAACCTGCAGCACCCCGCAAGACCCCGGCTCGTAAGGCCCCGGCTCGCAAGGCGCCCGTAGCCAAGAAGACTGCTGCCAAGAAGACCGCCGCTCCCCCCACCTCATCAGAACGGACCGAACCATGATCGACGCCACCGGGCGCCCCCAGTCAGTGCTCGTGCTCGGAGGAGCCTCCGAGATCGCCCAAGCGATCGTGGCCGGCTTGGTGCCCGGCCGGTGCAAGACGGTCATCCTGGCCGGACGCCCGAGCGAGCGCCTCGACGCAGCCGCCGACGCTGCTCGGGCCGCCGGTGCCGACGTGGTCGAGACGGTGGCCTTCGACACCACTGACCTCGCTGGCAACCCAGCCGTCGTCACCGACGTGTTCGCCCGCTTCGGCGACATCGACCTGGTCTTAGCTGCAGCCGGTGCCCTGGGCGACCAGGACGCGCTGGAGTCGGACCCGATGGCCGCTGCCGACCTCATCACCACCAACTTCACCGGCCTGGCATCAGCGGTGCTGGCCGCGGCTGGATGCATGCGGGCCCAGGGGTACGGACGGATCGTCGTCATCTCGTCGGTGGCCGGCGATCGGGCCCGCAAGGCCAACTACATCTACGGGTCGACCAAGTCCGGACTCGACGCCTTCGCCCAGGGGCTGGGCGACTCGCTGGTCGGGTCCGGGGTGGGGGTCACCATCGTGCGGCCGGGCTTCGTGGTCGGCCGCATGACCGAGGGCCGGGACCCGGCCCCGTTCTCCACCACCCCCGATGCCGTGGCCGAGGCTGTGGTCAAGGGGATCGCCGCTGGCTCGGACATCGTCTACGCCCCGCCGATCCTTCGGTGGGTCTTCGGTGTCATGAAGTTGCTCCCCCGGCAGGTCTGGCGGCGCATGCCGGGCTGAGCACCGCCGAGCGTCCCTTCGGTCGGCTTCAGGTGAGCCGAACGGTTCAGAACATCCCGTTGTCGTTGACCGATGCCCGGGGGACGACCCCCATCCGCTCGAAGTAGTCGATGAACGCCTGCTTGCCGTCGCCGACGTCGGGATTGTGCTGGATGTAGACGTCGCCGGCGTAGCACTCGATGGCCTCTGCTGGCTGGCCCGGCAGGCGGTGTCGTGCCCGGTCAGTCCCTGAGCGTGCCCGCGTGGTCCGGCACGTAGGCGTACAGATCGCGGGGCGGACGCAGATAGCCATCGTCCTGCACGCGCTTGGGCAGGCGCAGCCGGGCCTCGTCGACCTCGTGGTACGGAACCTGGCTGAGCAGGTGGGCGATGCAGTTGATACGGGCGGCGCGCTTGTCTTCGGCGTCGACCACGTACCACGGCGACTCGGGGGTGTCGGTGTGGCGGAACATGACGTCCTTCGCCCGCGAGTAGTCGGACCAGCGCTGGCGGGCCTCGAGGTCCACCTCGCTCAGCTTCCACCGTCGCAACGGGTCATTGACCCGGCTCTGGAACCGGCGCTCCTGTTCGGCGTCGCTCACCGAAAACCAGTACTTGACCAAGATGATGCCGTCATCGATGAGCAGCTGCTCGAAGACGGGGGCCTGAGTAAGGAACCGGTGGTACTCGTCAGAGGTGCAGAACCCCATCACGTGCTCCACCCCGGCCCGGTTGTACCAGCTCCGATCCATGAGCACGAGCTCGCCAGCCGAAGGGAGCTGCTCGACGTAGCGCTGGAAGTACCACTCGGTGCGCTCGCGCTCGGTCGGCGCTGGCAGGGCCACGATCCGACAGATCCGGGGGCTCAGGTACTCCGACACCCGCTTGATGGCGCCGCCCTTGCCGGCAGCATCACGGCCCTCGAAGACGACGACGACCCGGGCTCCTGACTGGCGGATCCACTCGGTCATCGTGGTCAGGTCGGCCTGCAGACGGAGCAGCTCGGCTTCGTAGACCCGCTTCTGCATCCTCCGGGACATGGCACCCTCCTCGCCGACGGTCCCTTCATCCTGTCCGCTCCACGACTCCGACACGAACCGGACGTCGACCGGACGTCGACCGGGCAAGACCTGGCGCGCCGCGTGCCCTACTTGGCGACGTGCGACGGCGCCGCCGGGATAGTCACCGGACGGACCGACATGGTGAAGAAGTCACGACTCAACGGTGCGAAATAACGCCCCGGCGAAGTGGACTGATCAGACGTCAGCAGCGTGCCGGTGGCGGCCGAAGCCGGTGCGTCGTAGGCCAGGTCGAAGTGGGTGAAGTTGACCCATGCGGTGTTGATGTCGAGCTCCATGGCCCGCACGCAGCCAGCCCGGACCAGGAGGTTGGCCAGATCGACGATCGACAGACCCGAGCCCCCCACGTAGACCAGCGCACCGGTGGAGCTGACGCCCACGCCGGACCGCCACACCTGCACCCGACCACCGAGGGTGGCCCCCCACTTGATGTTGTCGTTGGCGTTGAGTCCGGCCACCGGCTGCCCGTTGTCGACGATCAGGTCGAGGTTCTGGCGGACAGCTACCGTCGTCGGCGTCATCGCCACCTCGCTCCCCCAGGACCCGACATCGACGTTTCCGGCCGAGTCGATGACGAGGGATGCCTTGCCGGCGACCAGCGGCACCGCGGCGATGCCGTCGAGGTAGAACCCGCCCTGGGAGTCCTGCATCCGGAATCCCGAGTTGAACGCAGCATCGAGCGTGTTGAGCGCTGGACCCGTGATGGGCGCAGTGGCGCTGAAGGTCTGGCCCGTACCCGGAATGGACGAGCCGGCGTAGAGCTTGGCGCTGAGCAGCTTGGTGTCCATCCACGCCACGCCGGTGACCAGGCTGGTGTTGACGGCGTTGGGACGCAGGTAGGCGGCGTACATGGTGGGGATGCCGTCGACGGTGCGCCCGATGGCGTGCCACTCGCCTTCACCAGCGGTCGGCAGGGCCACGAACGGGGTGATGGCGGCCGGAGCGGCCAAGTGGACCGGGCCCGTGGGCACCGGAACAGTCGACGTCGACGGCACAGCCACGGGGATAGCACCGGCCGCTGGCTTTCCGCCCTTGGCCGGGGCGTTCCACGTGTACCAGACGTTCTCCGTCCAGGTGACGATTCCGCCACCGCCATGCCCGCGCACCCACTCGGTCAAGCGGGTGCCCATGGTCGGGCCCAGTGCCGGATTGGTGGCTGCCGAGCCCAGCGATGCCCACAACGGGGTGAGAAGGACCAAGAGCACCAGGAGCACGGTCGTCTTCGGGTGGCGACCCACGATGGTGGACCGCTCCCGGCGCTTCTGCTTGCGCAATGCCCGGCGCTCCCGCCGAGGGGGCTTGGCCAAGGCGTGGGCGTGGCGCGGGGTTCCTGTCGGCTGGCCGCGGTGTGGGGTGGAGTCGACCGAGGGGAGCTCGAGGGCGTCTTCAGTCGGTGCGTCGTCCTGGTCGAAGATGATCTTTGGCGGCACGGTGCTTGTGAATCCTCGTTCTGCGTCGTGAAACGTGCGTTCGGGTGGCGACATCAGGCATCCGCCGAAGGCGTGCAGGTCGCGGGCATCCAGTTTCCCATGACCCGCAGCCGAACGGGGGCCACCCCCGGCTGCACGCCAGAACCCCAGGTCAGCACGGGATCCAAGGTGCGGCTGCAGTTCGAAGGTGCTGCCAGCGGCCCGTCCTGTCGAACGTGTCGACCGGTGGGCACCCCGCCATCCTAGGGATCGATCCTGACAGCCCCGTTACGACGAGGGCAGGTGCTGGCTGGTCGGACGCGACTCGTCAGACACGCTCGGGTTCGGCAGCAAGGTGAGATGAGATGTATCCAAAATCTGGCACCGTCACACCCGTGACGGACAATCAAAGTCATGACCGGGGCCATCGCCGAGGAGTACCTGATCCGGGCCGTCGTGTTCCACCTCGACCCCTCTCCGGCCCAGGAGCGCCTGCTCCGGTCCTACTGCGGTGCTGCCCGGTTCGCCCACAACTGGGCGCTGGGTCAGGTCAAGGACAACCTCAACACCCGCAGCGACGAACGGGCCGCCGGACTGTCTGAAGAGGCCCTCACCCCGTCGCAGTCCTGGTCGGCCTTCTCCCAGTCGAAAGCCTGGAACGCCGCCAAGGACGAAGTGGCCCCGTGGTGGAAAGAAGTCTCGAAGCACGCCTTCCAGTCCGGGGTCACTGCCGCCGCCGCCGGGCTCGACAACTTCCGGTCCTCGAAGAAGGGCACCCGCAAGGGACGGCCCGTCGGGTTCCCCCGGTTCAAATCGAGAGACCGTTCGAAGCTGTCGGTGACCTTCACCGAGATCAACCACCAGGGGTCGTGGTTCGAGGACCCGGACGTGCTGGCCGGCCGGGTCTCTCCTAACGGCCACCGCATCCGCCTCATGCTGCCCCAAAGCACCCCGGATCGAGACGTGCAGCGCCGGCGGGCCATCCTGGCCTGGATCCACACCACCGAGTCCACCCGGCGGCTGGCGAAGAAGGTGGCCGACGGCACCGCCACTATCCAGAAGGTCACCATCTCCTATGTCGGCGGACATTGGCAGGCGGCGGTGCTGGTGCGGTATCTGGTGCGATGCCTGGTTCGGCCAGTGGCGCGCCATGGTGCACCAGGCCAATCCGGGACGACCACCGCCATCGGGGTCGACGCCGGCATCACCCACCTGGCCACCTTGTCCCGGCCCGTCCCCGGACTCACCGACGAACATGGCCACATCGCCAATCCCCGGGTGCTGGAGAAGCAACTGGGTCGGTTG